>NZ_BAAIGC010000014.1:0-129314 GCF_054653495.1 Nocardioides sp. AN3 | reverse complement strand
AAGTAGCCAAGCGGAGACTCTTCAGGAGGGCGTCCTATCTGCGTTAACGACAATCCGAGACATGACTCTTACCGACACGTGCGTCGGCTTCGACAGCGTCGAGGTTGTCGTTCCGGGATTCTCCGGTTACGGCACCAACGACATCTGTCTAGACAAGGGCTCACTGCAATAGCGCCGATGGGCCGTCCGCAGCAGAATGATCGTTAGCTTCCGCTGGGCGGGCTTAGGCTTGACGCGGCGGATACGCGGGTCGATGCGACAGACGGCGAACGCGACTGATGTAGGTCCTCCGAGTTCCAACATCAAGGGATGAACGCGGCTAGACGCAACCCGCCGAGCGTCCTGTCAGCGGCAGATGCGGGCGGGCGACGAGTTGGCGCTGCGGGCGTGATGCGGCCGGAGCCGGGCGTGGCCTAGTTCCCGATCGCCAGTGCTTCCTGCTCTACCTTCGCGAGCCACCTTGGCACCTCGAAGCGCGCGACGTGTGCTGACATCCGGTTGAGCTGCAGAGGCGGCGGAGCCTCGATGACAGTCCAGGAGAGCACTGTCGCGTCACCGTCGTCCCGCAAGTCGGCACGCCACTCCGTGAGCACGCGGCCATCCGCAGGTGAGAGCTTCTGAAGCACAAGGCGGCTGCCTGTCACGGCCTCGGTGACGACCCGCTCCATGGTGACGCCGAGAACGGCGACGCTGTAGCGGGAGCCCACTTCCCCGGGACCCCCGCTCGTCGAGACCAGCCGCGCCGATCTGTCGGTTCGGGTCATAGCGTGCGGATCTGCCATGACAGCCCAAACCGCCTCGGCGTTCGCCGGGATGCGGCGCTCGAAGGTCATCACGTTCGGCTTGGCCACGCCGCCAACGTTAGAGAATGACGGGGCAGACCAGTGCGGCGACACGGGCGCGCAACGCGACAGATCCGGACGCGCGGCCGGGGTTACACGGACTCTCGGCCAGGCAATGGTCCACCAGCCAAGAAGGCTTCATCCTCGCGCACATCGTCGTCGACCTGGGGCTGCTGACTGGAGTAACGGCCATCGGTTCGATCTCGCTTCGGGCCAGACATCCAGAACCGTTCGTGGGTGTCCACGTCATAGAAGTTCGAGTCGAAGTTGGCCCCGGCGGTGCCGGTGACCCGCGCCAGTGTTCGGCCATGCACATAAGCAGTCCGCCAAGTCCGCGTGAAGCGCACGCGAGCGATCCACGCCGGTCCGCGATCTGTGTCGTACCCGGTCTTCAGTCGGAGGTACATGATCTGATCGGGCATGCCGGAAGGGTATGGCGTGTGCGCACGACTTTCGGCTGATCCGGTCACTTAGCCGCGCCGGCAGGCGGCGATAAGACGCATTCGACGAGTTCGATCAGCCGCCGAGCTGATCGAGGATCTTCTGTGCGTCTCGACGCGCCGTGAAGGCCGTCTGGTAGCCAGCCGATGAAGTGTCCATCATTTTCTCGATGAAGTCGGCGGTCTTCGGTGACACCGTCGATCGCATCACGAGAACAAGATCGTCGCGGTTGCTCTCCACCAATCCGTCGCCGGCGGCTGCTTGAAGCATCGTAACCCCCAGCTGATGAATATCCACCCGAGGTGACCACGATGTCCCGATCAGCTCGGGGGGAAGGTAACCAGGGGTCGCACTCACCGTCTCAACGGCGACACTGACTCGCGACGAGATGTTGAAATCGACGAGCACTGGGCCCCTATCTGAAACGATCACATTTTCCGGCTTTATATCTCGGTGGACGTAGCCGTAGCGCGACTCGAGCAATTGTTGCAGGGATTCCTCGGTGCCGGATTCCGCGCGCAACCGCCGAAGCTGCGATTCCTTGGGGTGCATGTGCACAAGCGCGTCTAGGAGTGCTGTCATCCACGTCATCAAGCGCTGCTCTGAAGGGCGCGTCGCCGCTTCGCAGTAGGCCCGGAGCGTCAGGCCATCTAGGTACTCCATGGCAAGGTAAACGGCACCATCCTGCAAACGGCCGGAGTCGATGAACTGGACGATGTTGCGGTGCTCGAATCGTTGAAGAACCTCGACTTCTCGCTCGAGCACCGAAAGTCGTCCGTTGCGCAGCACCTTAAGGGCTACAGTTTGAGGCGCTCCGTTTGATGGTCGAATATTTTTCGCGCGATAGACGTCCGCGAATCCCCCGTCAGAGGATATGAGTGACTCGATGAGGTAGCGGCTATCGACTTCAACGCCGACCATAGCCACTGCCGATCCCGTGCGTGCCGGGGCCTTAGCCAAACTTTCTCGCCTCTGCAGATAGGTCTGCAAGAGCTGGGAACTGACCCGTGTCGTCTCGTCCGGCTGTCCACACAGCCCGTAGCCGATGAGGTGTGCCGTGTCTTCCGAGAAGGCCTTGGCCATCTCCCTGAACTCGTGGACGCGCCCTAGCGCCAGGATGCGAAGGATCTCAAATTCGTCGCTGTACTGGTCCTCAAGAATGGCGACGATCTGCGCGAGCAGCGGACCTTGCTCCGTTAAGAATCTAGCAGAGACATCGCGCGCGTCCTCGACTGTGGGCGTGACAGTCTCGCGACGCGGATGGCTATTCCGATGCATCATCGATGCGAATGTCCGAAGGAGGGCCGGGTGGCCGCCAGTGTCACTGAAGGCGCGGGCAACCACCGCAGTCTGCCATTCGAGGCCCATCCGGGCTCCGTAGGTCCTCAGCAGGTCTCCTGCCTCATCCTGACTGAATGGACCCAAGTAGGTCGTGGAGAAGTAGCTGTAGATTGGATTGTCCTCGCCGAAGATCGCGTGACTCTCAACGCACTGTGGGTTCGTACCGGAGATGACGAATCGAAGCGTCCCGGGGCGCTCTTGGTCGAAGCCGCGCAGGAGTTGCCAGAATCGAATGAAGTCAGTTCGCCAGAGTGAGTCACCAGACGTCGGGAACATCCGTTCGATCTCGTCGAGCATGATGATGATGGGCAGGTTCACCCGCTCATGCACGACTCGCAGGTCATGGTCGAAAAGTTCGAATACACTCGCCCGGTCCGGAACCTCGCTGTACGTCTCGTAGCAGCCGAACAACTTGAGGCCACTCGTGGAGCGCACCCGCCGGTTGCCGTCCCACAGAGATTCGCCCAGAGCCACAACAGATAGTCCGCTGATGGGTTGATGGCGTTAGAACGTTGTAGGTCGGCCTGAGCGATTAGTCCTGCTTCGCGATTTCGTAGGGCTTCACGTAGGCGGAGGATGAACGACGTCTTGCCGATCTTGCGAAGCCCAAACAATGCGACGTGGGATTGCCCTTGAGTGATGTTGCGTTCAAGTCGCCGGAGCAGCGATGTGCGGCCAAAGAAGTCGCCGCCTTGTGTAACTGGCGAACGGAGGTCGTAGAGGTCGCGCGCGAAGAGTCCAACCCGTACTGCATCGCCCAGCGGCCTCGGACCAACGGGTTGGAACTGTCGCAGCGACGTAGCGGTCAGCACCAGGAGGGTAAGCCCCGCAGACTCGGCTGCCTCATGTAGGACGGGAGCCCCTGAAGGATCGTTGGAGACAATGACCATGACATCTTGCGCGCATCGGACACTGTGTCGACGCATAAAGGTGATGGCGGCCTGCACATCGCGGGCTTCAGATCGGCGGTGGAGCGCTCCCCACATCAGCACTTCCCGTTGCGACCCTATGATCTCGGCGAGGTGTTGGGGCAGGCGCAGGAGCAAGCCCCAGTTCAGTTCGTCATCGCGGTCCTCGTGAATGTAGTCGATCTCCACCTTGGCCGCCAGCAGGACATCTGCGACAAGGTTTCGCGTCGCATCGGTTGCGCGCCAGTCGGCGACGGCTCGCTTAGGAACTGGCATGTTCGCTTGCTTCCCCGGGTAGGTCGGTTGCTGAATCCCAAACGTTACCTATTCTGAACGGCTAGGAGGGCAAGATCAGGGACAAGCCGTCCCTGATCGCGGTGGTTGGGGGCGTTCCTCCGTGTGCGCATCGAACAAGTGCTAGCCGTCGCCGACACACGCAATTGGAGGGTTTGATCACCTCTAGATGACCGAGAGCCGGGTGGCCCATTCTGGGCGATGTGGGACGCCATCGAACCTGCGGTTTCGGCTGTCATGCTGGTGGGAGTGCAGCTGCCAATCGCTCATGGACGGTCGCTACTCTGCACGGTGGGGGCCGTCGGTGGCGAGGCGCGGATAGAGCTTCTTCGGCCACAGCACCTCGACGCCGCGGATGGTGAAGGCGCCGCCGATGAGCGGCCAGTCGGCTCCGACGAAGCAGAGGACACCTGTGATCGCGAGGTCTGTGCCGACGATGCCGCGGACGACGTCGACCTGCTTGAGGGACGTCGTCCACGAGCTTGGTGCAGTCCCTTGAACCGACGACAAGCTTCTCGGTCCGCGGTCGCAAGATGCCGCCCTCGATCTTGAGTGTGGGACGGCCCTTGTAGCGCTTCGCGTCGACGACGTAGATACCGGTTGGCGTCACTGCGATGTGGTCGATGTTCCCCTTGGTGCCAGGGATACGGCGGTCGTGGAGGACACGCATGCTGTCAGCGCGGAACTCGTTGAGGCGATTGCCAAGCCGTTCCTCGCCGAGAGCGCCAATCCGCCACGCGGTCGTCGACTGGGGGTCGTCAGTCATCGCCAGGATGAGGCCGCCGAGCTTCGGATGCTGGCTGCGGATTCGTGCTTCGCGCTTGGTCTTGCGCCGCTCGAATTCTCGGCGGGCCGACGCGCCGGGCGTGCCGATGTCGGGGTCCCCTGCATCTCCGGCGGCCTCGGGCGCGCGATACGCCTCCGTCGTACTTTGCTCGGCCGTCGGACCAGGGCTGCTCGGGTTGGCGGTGGAGGTGAAGACAGTGGAGCAGGTGAGGCAGCGGACCGTCTTCGTGGCGCGCCCGTAGATCGCCTCGCTCCGAGCGGGTACGTGGGCGCCGCAGCGTCCGCGCTGGGTCCTTGGTGAGACACCTCGACCCGGTCACGGCCGTTGATCGTGGCGGCGTGCAGCGCTTGATCGGCAGCGGCCTGGAGGCTCGGGGCCCGCGGCCAAGCTCGGGGAGGAGCGCGATGCCGACGCTGACCGTGATGTGACGATCGACGCCCGGCGCCGGATGGCGGACGTGGCGGCGCGCGCGTCTTCGACGTCCGCATCGGCGAGGACCACCAGAAACTCCTCGCCGCCGGTCGCCAGCGCCTGTACCCGGTGGTGTGGTGTGCGGCGACGATGGCGCTCCGTCAGCCGAGCTCTGCCACGCCCGCGATGAGCCGCTCGACGTCGTCGAGGTTCGTGTAGGGGGAGATCCCGGCGCGTACGGCGCCGGCGTCGCCCAAGCCCAGCCACCTCGACGCCTCGATCGCATAGAAGCTGCTGGCCGGAGCGTTCACGCCTGCGGCCGCCAGGCGCTCGTAGACCATCTGAGGGTCACGTCCCTCGACGGAGAAGAAGACGGTCGGCGTACGCCGCGCCGGGTGGCCGTGGAGTCTGACGCGGTCGAGCCCGCGCAACCCCTCCAGCAGCCGCGCGAACAGCTGCTCCTCATGCCGCTCGACCGCCCGCAGCGACTCCAGCACGCGGGTGCGGCGGTCCGTCGCGTCCGAGGCGAGGCCAGCGACGTAGTCGATCGCGGCCGTCGTGCCGGCCAGCGTCTCATACGGCAGCGTGCCGAGCTCGAACCGCTCCGGCACCGCGTCGGTCGACGCCAGCAGCTTGTCGTTGTGGATCCGCTCGAGCAGGTCCGGGGCCGCGGCGAGGACGCCGTGGTGAGGGCCGAAGAACTTGTACGGCGAGCACGCGTAGAAGTCGGCCCCGATCGCCTGCATGTCGACCGGCGAGTGTGGCGTCAGGTGCACGCCGTCGACGTACAGCAGGGCGCCGGCCTCGTGCACCGCCTCGGCGATCGCCGCCAGGTCCGGGCGCGTGCCCAGCACGTTGGACGCAGCTGTCACGGCAACGAGCTTCGTGCGGTCGGACAGCTGCTCGCGCACATCGGAGACGGCCAGCTCGGCCGTCTCCCGGTCGAACCCGACCCACCGCACGTCGGCACCGACGGACGCCGCCGCCTGGACCCACGGCCGGACGTTCGCGTCGTGGTCGAGCCGCGTCACCACGACCTCGTCGCCCTCCCGCCACTCCTTCGCCAGCGCACGGGAGATGTCGTAGGTGACCTGAGTCATCGACCGTGCGAACACCACGCCGCCCGCGTCGCAGCCCAGGAGGTCGGCCACGGCGTGCCGCGCGCCGAGCACGACCTCGTCGGCCCGTCGCTCGGCGGCGCTCACGACGCCACGGTTGGAGATCCCCGAGGTCATCGTGCGCGCCATCGCCTCGGCGACCTGGCGCGGCACCTGTGTGCCGCCGGGACCGTCGAAGTAGGCGATGCCCTCCGCGAGGGCGGGAAAGTCACCACGGATGCGCGCGACGTCGAGTGTCATGGAGACATCTTGACGCCGGGATGGCGACATCGGGGTCTGGGCATTGTCGGTGGGCCCTCCTAGGCTCATCGATGCGGGCTCGGCGGGCAGATCGTCCGTCCGTCCCCCAGGGAGGCTCTCATGACCACTGACTGGACCGCCGATGCGCTCGTCACCCGCTACGACGAGGTCAGGGCTCACACGGAGCGGCTGGCGGCGCCGCTCTCGCCGGAGGACCAGACGGTCCAGTCGATGGCGGACGTCTCGCCGACCAAGTGGCATCGAGCGCACGTCACGTGGTTCTTCGAGACGTTCGTGCTGGCCGAGCAGGAGCCCGGGTTCCAGCCCTTCCAGGAGACGTACTGGTTCCTGTTCAACAGCTACTACGAGGCGGTCGGTCCCCGCTATTCCCGGGCTCAGCGCGGCGTGATCAGCCGACCGGGCGCGCATGACGTCGCCCTCTACCGAGGCAACGTCGACAACCGGATCCGAGATCTCGTCCTCACGCTGGACGAGGGCAGCCTCGGCAAGCTGACCGACACCCTCGAGCTCGGCTTCCACCATGAGCAGCAGCACCAGGAGCTCCTGCTCATGGACATCAAGCATGTGCTCTCGCTCAACCCGTTGCGCCCGGTCTACTCGGGCTCGCCCGGGCCGACCTGCGAGCCCGACGAGCTCGGCTGGGTCGACGTCGAGGGCGGTCTGGTGGAGGTCGGACACCGCGGGGAGGGCTTCTCCTTCGACAACGAGCTGCCCCTCCACGAGGTGCACCTCGAGCCGTTCCGGCTGGCCGACCGGCTGGTCACCAACGGGGAATGGCTCGAGTTCATGGCGGACGGTGGCTACCAGCGGCACGAGCTGTGGCTCTCGGACGGCTGGGCGCTGGTGCAGGACGAGGGCTGGCGGGCCCCGTTCTACTGGTCCCTGGTCGACGGCGTCTGGTTCGAGCACACGTTGAATGGCACCTGGCCGGTCAACCCGGGCCTGCCGGTCAGCCACGTCAGCCACTATGAGGCCGACGCGTATGCCGCCTGGGCGGGGCGTCGACTCCCGACCGAGGCCGAGTGGGAGCACGGCGTCCGGCGAGACGCCGAGCGTGCGCTCGGCACGCCGGCCGAGACGGTGGACGGCAATCTCGCCGACACCGAGACCTACCACCCCCGGGCGGCCGGCCCGAGGACCGGTCATCTGCGTCAGGTGTTCGGCGACTGCTGGGAGTGGACGTCGTCGGCCTACCTGCCCTATCCCGGGTTCCATCCGCCGTCCGGGGCGATCGGCGAGTACAACGGCAAGTTCATGTCCAACCAGATGGTGCTGCGGGGCGGGTGCGCGTTGACGCCACCCGGCCATGCTCGGGCCAGCTATCGCAACTTCTTCCCACCCCGCTCGCGCTGGGCGCTCAGCGGGGTCCGCCTCGCCGACGGCGGGGTGCCGAGCGGCTCGGAGGAGCGGGGATGAGCGAGGCTCGGGAGCCGCGCGTCGAGGTGCTGCTCGACGGCGGCCGTGACAGCAGTCTGGCCGCGGATGTGCGGCGCGGTCTCAGCCGCCATCCGCTCACGCTGCCGCCCAAATGGCTGTATGACGACCACGGGTCGGCGCTGTATGAGGAGATCACCCGACTCCCGGAGTACTACCCGTTCGCCGCCGAGCACGCCATCCTCGAGGCACATGCCGCCGAGATCGCGACGATCAGCGGAGCGACAACGCTCATCGAGCTGGGCAGCGGGACCAGCGAGAAGACCCGCCTCCTCCTCGATGCCTTCACGACACACGGCCGGCTGACCCGGTTCACGCCCGTCGACGTCGCCGAGGAGGCGGTGCGAGTCGCCGCCGGCCAGATCGCCGCGCGATATGCGGGACTCGAGGTCGCGGCCCTGGTCGGAGACTTCACCCTGCATCTCCCGCACCTGCCGCAGGAGGACCGCCGCATGGTGGCCTTCCTCGGGGGCACGATCGGCAACCTCTACTTCGAGGAGCGGTCAGCGTTCCTCGGGGCCCTGGCTGACCAGCTCCGACCGGGCGACTCGCTGCTGCTCGGCACGGACCTGGTCAAGAGCGCCGACCGCCTGGTCGCGGCGTACAACGACGACGCCGGCGTCACCGCCGCGTTCATCCGGAACTGTCTGACGGTGATGAACCGCGAGCTCGGCGCGGACTTCGACCCGGCGTCGTTCGCCTACGTCCCCTTGTGGGACCCCCACATGGAGCGCATGGACCTGCGCTTGCGGTCCGAGGTGCCGCAGCGGGTGCGCGTCCCGGGCGCCGACTTGGTGCTCGAGCTGATGGCCGGAGAGGAGATACGCGTGGAGATCTCGACGAAGTTCCGGGTCAGCTCGATCAGCGCCGAGCTGGAGGCGGTCGGCTTCGGGGTGACGAGGATCTGGACCGACGACAACGGCGACTTCGCCGTGACGTTGGCAACCATGCGCTAGACGGGTGGTTGTTCGGCTGGTGCTCAGGTCGAGTGCTTGAAGTCGATCACGAGTCGCTGGGGCTCGTGCAGTCGGAAGATCCGGTACGGCGTCAGCCGCGGCCGGAGCCCGAACGCGAACGTCACCTGTCCCTCGAAGTCGCCGGTCATCGCGATCGCCTTGAGCGCCGGCAAGCCGGGTCGGGTCAGCGTCGGACCACGATAGATGTTATCGCCGGCGCCGTTGTGGGCGTAGGCCGGAGTCAGCACGACCTGCAGGCCGCCACGGATGGGCACCGGGAGTCCCGACGCGTCATAGGAGAAGTGCCGGCGGTAGGTGGCTCGATAACCGGGGATGCGGCCCTCGATGCGGATGACGACCCGGTCGAAGTGTCGGTGCTGTGCGTAGCGCAGGTTGACGATGCGAGGGTGCGCGGCGCTCGGGCCGACCGACGTGGTGGGGCTGGTCGTCCAGTCGGGAAGCGAGGTGGCTGGCGGGCTGGTCAGGGCCAGGGTCGCGACGATTGCGACGACGAGCCCGATGATTCTGGTCATGATGGGCCCCCACGGAGCGGTGTTCAGTGGTGGAGCAGGTCGGACGGAGCCGCCCGACCATTGTCGGTTCTCTCTTGGTGTACTCGCTCACGCCTCCGTGCGCCAGACCTCACGCTGCGCGATGCCGGACTCTGCGGGGGCTAGGTCTCCTTCACGACGGCGTACCAGATGCGGTCGGCCACCCGGCTGATGCGCTCGCCGACGTCGAGGGTGCGACGGTAGAGCTCGCCTCTGGCCGTCACCTCCCGCAGATCCTCGATGGCGAGGAGCCCCTGCATGGCGGTCCGGTAGAGCTTCTCCATCCGCCGTTCGCAGGAGGTCGCGTCGTCGGCCGCGCGCGTGGCGGCGTCCTTGCCGGTGGCCAGATGCTCGATCGCCCGGTGGAGGTGGTGGACGCCTGTCGCGATCTCGCCCGCCATGGCCGCGATGTGGGCGTCGGGACCCTGCGCGACGCTCTCGGCCTCCCGGACGATGTTCTTGAGGCCGTTGAGGACCGCGTCCAGACGCTCCGACAACGTGAAGAGGTCCTCCTGGTCGACCGGGGTGCTGAAGGCTTCCCGCAGCTCCACGCTGAGCCGCCGGCGGACCTGGTCGGCGCGGTGCTCGCACTCGCGAACGTGCTCCTCCTGCACGAGATCTCCACGCGCCCACCGTCCGAACGCGGTGGCGCCGGCCAAGGTGATGTCTGCCTGCGACAGGAGCGTCGCCATCACGTCAGGGCTCTGGGGCAGGAACCAGTGCTTCGTCACAGGATCACCTTCTCAAGGAGGGCCAGGAGAAGCCCCAGGACCGCGCAGGCCGGCAGGGTCACCAGCCAGGCGAGCCCGATCTCGCCGACGACCGGCCACCGTACGTGCCGCCACCGGCGCCCTGCACCGACGCCGGCGACCGAGGACGCCACGACATGGGTGGTGCTGACGGGCGCTCCGAGGATCGCCGCCCCGCCGATCACGACGGTGCCGGAGGCCTGGCTGACCAACCCGTCCAGCGGCCGGATGCGATAGATGCCGCGGCCGACGGTGCGCACGATGCGCCACCCCCCGAGGGCCGTGCCGACGGTCAGCGCCGTCGCGCAGACGACCTTCACCCACAAGGGCACCACGAAGGAGGGGAGCGAGCCGCCTGCCACGAGCGCCAAGGTGATGACGCCCATGGTCTTCTGAGCGTCGTTCGTCCCATGCGCGAACGAGAGCGCCGCACACGTGAGCCACTCGCCTCGAAGGATCGTCCGGGTCACGCCGCGGCGCGCACGTCGGAGCGACCGCCTGGCCAGCAGCTCGCCGGACCACCCGGCGAAGGCTCCGAGCAGGGGTGAGATCGCCAGCGCCGAGAGCACTCCGACCACCCCGACCGGCCGCCAGCCGTCGAACCCTCCCCAGTGGACAGCGTCGAGGCCGCCCACGGCGATGCCGGCTCCGACGAGCCCGCCGACCAGCGCATGGGAGGACGACGACGGCAGTCCCCACCACCACGTGGCCAGATTCCACGCGAGCGCTGCGACGAGCGAGGCGAACAGGATCATCAACGTCGTGTCGCTCGAGACGTCGACGAGGCCCCCGACCGTGTCGGCCACGGCCGTCCCGGCCAGGATGGGCCCGAGGATGGTGAAGACCGCCGCGACGGTCACGGCTGTGCCTGGCGCCATGGCCCGGGTCGCCACCGGCGCGGCGATCGAGTTCGACGAGTCGTGGAAGCCGTTCGTCAGGTCGAACGCGATCGCGAGAAGCACCACCACGCCCACCCCTGCGTCCGTACTGCTCACGAGAGCAGTGTGGCGGACACACCTCCCGTGGGGAGTGAAACCGGTCTGCGGCGAGGCCGTGGCGTCGACGCGCGAGAACGTGCACCGCAACGACACCCTGCACTGGGATCTACGACGCGGCGTACGACATCTGGCTCAACTGCTTGGTCGCCACCGACGGTCACGCTGCCGATGGCGGTCACGGGTGGGGGGTGGCGGCGACGACTTGCGTGACGGTGGTGTTGCGCCCGGCTTCCTTGGCGTGGAAGAGCGCGTGGTCAGCCTCTTCCAACACCGACGGCAACCGGGCGGGGGCACCCGGTCTGACTGTTGCCATGCCGATGCTGATGGTGACTTGCTCGCCGTGCGGGATGCCGAGCTCGGAGCTGTCGAGATGGGAGACGGCGACACGGATCTGCTCGGCCGCTGCCGATGCTTCGTGGTCGGGGCTCTCGATGAAGACGCAGAACTCCTCGCCGCCGAAGCGTCCCAGCACTGCGCGTTGTCCGACCGAAGCGGCGAGAACCTGGGCGATGGTTCGTGCGACAGCAACGAGCGCGCGGTCGCCGGCCAAGTGTCCCCAGGTGTCGTTGAAGCGTTTGAAGTGGTCGACATCGATGAACATGACGTTCCACGGCTCGTGTCGGCGTTGGCAGCGCTGCACGCCTAGCTCGGCGAGGCGCCGCCATGCGTCGAAGCGGAGGAGCCCGGTCTTCTCGTCGCCATCAGCGCGCTCACGGAGCGGGGCATGCAGCGCGGCGCGTTGAGTGAGTGCGTAGACGGGGACAAGAAGAAGGAGGAACCAGGGGGCGCCGGTCCAGATGGCGGCCGAGAGACCACCCACCAGCAGGACGCCGCCCTCCGTCAGGTAGAACGACCGACTGCGAAGCGTGTTCCGCAGCCAGACCTCGTCGGCGGGGTCGTTGATGTAGGCGCTGCCATGGAACAGGAGCGTCTCGACTGCGAGGAATGTCGCCGCTCCGACGAGCACGGCCAGCAGTCCTCGCAGACCCGAGCCTTGCATCAGGTCCATGTCGCGGCCGGCCACTACGGATGCCGCGACCGCCGCCGCCGTGCCACACAGGACCAGGAACGCAGCGGAGCCGACCCACTTCCAGACGGGCACTCGCAGTCCTCGCCACCAGGCGTGAGCGTAGGTGAACGCCACCACAGGAAGCAGCCACGGCAGTGACAGCAGGAGGCAGGTGGCGAAGGTCCAGGCTGACAGCGCCTTGTGAGGTCGCTGGCTGTTCGACACCCCGCCCTCGAGGGCTCGGCCGATCTCGACGTTGAGGACGGAGGCAGCCATGACAACCACCGCGGGCAGAAGTCCACCACCGGGGGTGCGCGCATGGCCGAGCTCAGCGAACCTCAGCGGCGCCACCACCGCGGCGAGGACGGCGGCGCCGAGATACATGCGGTGCGCCCAGCCGCGGGTGCGCCGCGGGGTGAAGGCGCCCGCCGCCGAAGCCGGACGCGCCTGCGGCGCGTCCCCTGTCCTGGTACTCATCCACCCTGCCCCGAGATCGGTGACTCAGAGCCCCACAGTACGGAGACCAAGCGCAGCGTGACCACAATGGACGCGCGCGTCATCGAGACCGGGCTCGACGTGAGCGAAGACGGAATCGAAGCCGCTTGGTGGCCCAACACTGCCGTCGTCAAACGGGCCGGCACAGCCACTTCCCCCTTCTGCGGTAAATCGCCTGGGGGTCCCCGCGTGGCCCGAATGGTCGCCGCAACGCAGGGGTAATCGACACGAGTCGGAACGTGGGACTCCGACGATCGCCCAGGGGAGGGCCTCCGGCCACGACATGGCCGGGCGCGAGCATGCGCGCGTTCACTTCGTCATGCCCGACTCCTCGCCTGGGAAGAGATGGCTCTGCGCCGTCGACGAGACGCCCGCACAGGGCACTTGCTTCCTTGGGAGGAAACGATGAAAGACCACGGACGGGCGACGAGGCATCCTCGGACACGGATGTCCCGTTTCGCCGCGATGCTGGGATGCCTCGGCGCCCTGTTGCTCATGATGGGGGTCGGCGTGGGTGTCGGACCGGCCAATGCCGGTCAGGCGCACCGCCACGAAACACACGGCGGCGCACACCACGCCACACACCATGGTGCACAGGGTGTCACGCACCACGTCGCGCCAGGCGTCCGCTTCCACGACCCTGACTGCCAGGACGGGTCGGCCGGGTGGCACGGCTTCGTGAGCGGGGGCGACGACAGTGCGGCGACGTTCCACGTCACCGCGGGTGCTGCCGCGGCTGGCAAGAAGATCACCGTGACAGCGACGGCACATGCAGGCGCCTCGTTCGCCGGTGGAGCCCGGACCAGGTCGTTCACCCACACCTTCAAGCGTGGCCCCTCGGACTGCGGCGTGCGCTCGCGGAGCGTCGTACACGCCTGGGTGCGGTTCACGAACCCGACCAGTGACCACGGTGCAAGCTGGACCGGCTATGTCAACGGGCGGCCGGACAGCGCGGGCGACCATGTGACCTTCCAGGTCACCTCGGGGACCGTTGCTCCTGGTGCGACGGTGACGATCACCGCCACCGCGGAGAGCGGCTACACGGTCCCGGGCGGCCGGACGACGATGACCTTCACCCACACCTTCTGCCAGGTGCCGTCCAGTGACACCACCGTGCTGCACGCCTGGGTGCGGTTCACTGAAGCGACTGCCGAGCACGGCCCGAGCTGGACCGGCTACGTCAACGGCCAGCCCGACAGCGCGGGCGACCATGTGACCTTCCAGGTCACCTCGGGCGCCGTTGCTCCTGGCGCGACGGTGACGATCACCGCCACCGCGGACAGCGGCTACACATTCCCGGGCGGCCGGACGACGATGACCTTCGCCCACACCTTCTGCCAGGTGCCGTCCAGTGACACGACCGTGCTGCACGCCTGGGTGCGGTTCACCGAGGCGACCGCCGAGCACGGCCCGAGCTGGACCGGCTATGTCAACGGCCAGCCCGACAGCGCGGGCGACCATGTGACCTTCCAGGTCACCTCGGGGACCGTTGCTCCTGGTGCGACGGTGACGATCACCGCCACCGCGGAGAGCGGCTACACGTTCCCGCACGGAAAGACGACGATGACCTTCACCCACACCTTCGCTCAGGTGAGTGCGGGCGGCGGAGTCACCTCGCTCGTCGCGACGGTGGTCTTCACCAACGGGTCGCATGGCCACGGCGCCGGCTGGACCGGCTATGTCAACGGTGTTCGCGACACCGCCGGTGACCACGTGACCTTCCAGGTGACCTCCGGCAGCGTCGCCCCCGGCGCCACCGTGGTCGTCACTGCCACGGCGGAGACCGGCTACACCCTCCAGGGCGGCGTGCAGTCGTTGACCTTCACCCACACCTTCCCGACTGCCAGCGCCGGACACACCTCCACGGTTGGTACGACGCACACGGTGAGCACCGGCACCGGCGCCGGAGTGAGTGCGGGAACCAGTGCGGGGACGGCTGCCGGTGTGAGCGCCGGAACAGCGTCGAGCGGTGGCCCGACGGGCGTGTCGGCGGCCGAGTCGACCGTGCCGACCTCCATCAATGCCGGCCTGGCCGGTGAGCCGGGGACGTCCTCGATGTCCCAGCAGCTCTCGCGCAGCCTGTTCGCCGGGGGAGCGCTGCTGCTGCTCCTCAGCGGCTGGCTGATGGCACGAGGGTCGCGGCGCGGTGCCCACCGGGCCTAGGCACCGCAAGAGCGAGCGCGGCAGGGGCCTCATCTGGGTCCCTGCCGCGCTCGGCGCCGCCCTGCTGGCCGGCGGGGCCGCCGCGCCGCACCTCCGCCACGTCAACGTCCCGGTCGAGACACCGAGCAGCGTCGCGAAGGTCGTTGGAGGTGCCACTCCGGCGCCGCCTTCCCCGGAGGCCGCCGCATGGGCGGCCAGGCCGACGCCGCAGCGTGTACGGCGAGCCGAGAACGCCGGACCCCCGTTGCGTGTTGACATCGCGACCCTCGGCATCTCCGCGCCGGTGAACCCGGTCGCTCTCGACGCAGGCGTCCTGGAGCCTCCGGCCGACTTCCACCGCGTGGGCTGGTGGCAGGGCGGAGCGGTCGCGGGATCCGCCCGCGGGACCGCGCTCATCGCCGGGCACACGGTCCACACAGGCGGAGGAGTGTTCAACGACCTCGGGCGGCTGCGCGCCGGCGACCACGTCAGCGTGACGACCACCAAGGGGAAGCTCGACTACCGGGTGGAGACCGTCACCCTCTACTCCAAGGCGAGCCTCTCGCGTCACGCCCAGGAGGTCTTCTCGCAGGTCGTGCCCGGACGCCTTGCGCTGGTCACCTGCGAGGACTGGAACGGTCACGGCTACAACTCCAACGTCGTTGTCCTCGCCACAGCCACCTAGCTGACGCCGTTGCCACGGTGGGTGCGTCCTCACGCGTTCAACTTTCGGCCTTGATGAGACCGTGCCCGCGTGGCTGTCAATGCGGCAGCCACGCGGGCAGTCCCGTCGCTGCTGATCAGAACGCGTGCTGGTTGAGGTCGCTGAGAAGCGTGCCGAGCTCCTTCTCCTGCTGTCCCGGGGGAGCAGGCTGGATCTTGCCGTGGTCGATCGCGTAGGTCTTGAGGACTGCGTCCATCTGGCCGTCCAGCAGCGTCCACGTCTTCTGATTGACGGCCTGCAGGGAGGTCGAGTCTGCGTCCCAGTCATCTCGCATCTTCTGCACCGTGGCGTGAGATGCGGTCACGTTTCCGGCCTTGTCCTGCGCGACCGCCGTTTGCGCCATCGTCTTGTACTTGGCAACCGCCGCCGTCGTCTGGGCGGCGCTGAACGCCGCCTTGGGACATGCCGGCATCGTCTCGCTCGCGCCGGTGGGGTCGCAGGTGGCGTGCGGCTGGTTGTGCCCCCAGATCATCACGCCGCCCGCCGCGATGGCGACGACGACGATGCCGACCAGACCGAGGCGCTCCCGATGGGGGTTGGTCGTCACGGTCGGGGTGTGGATCGCCTCGTAGGTCTCGACGACGTCGCTGCGGCTGACGGTCAGGTAGATGACCGTGGCGAGGATCGCGCCGAGGAAGATCAGGCTGGTCCACAGCGTGCCCAGGCCGAGCCCGACGGGGTCGCCGGGGTTGGCCGCCACCTTCGGTGAGGCCAGCCAGTCTCCGATGTTCGCGCCCAGCGGACGGGTCAGGATGTAGGCGAGCCAGAACGACAGGACCGGGTTGGCGCCCCACTTCCACAGCGCGGCGATGGAGGCGATCAGGCCGAGCGGCAGAAGCACCGACTGCGCCGGGGGCCAGTTGGTCAGCTCCAGCGTCCAGTCACCCGTCGCGGTGCCGAGGGCGAAGGTGACCAGGACGGTCAGCCAGTAGAAAGCCTCGCGCGGCGTCGTGTTGATGCTGTGGATCGACAAGGTCCGCTCGCGGAGCCACCAGATTCCGAACACGAGGGCCAGGAGCACCGCGAACACGGTCGAGCTCAGCCACAGTGGGATGCCGATCTGGTCGGTTCCCATGTCCGTGTACAGGGTCCCCGCGACGCTCACGACGACGACGGTGAGCCAGTAGGGGAACGGGACGTAGCGCTTGGTGCGCATCTGCACGGTGAGAACCACGATGAAGATGCCCGTGAAGAGCAGCATCGTGTTCGTCAGTCCGAATCCGAGCGTCTCGTTGATGTAGTCGGCGAAGCTCTCACCGACGGTGGTGCAGAGGATCTTGATCACCCAGAACCAGATCGTGACTTCGGGGACCTTGTTCAGCATGGTGGCGCCCACGCTCGGGGTCGAGCGACTCAGTGCGTCAGATGTCTGTGACATGGGGAGCAGGATGCAGGACGGTGCATGAAGTCAACCTGAACGCTTCAGCACCGCGCTCCATCGACTACGGTGGTGACCTTCCCGGTCTCGATCGCGGCCAGTGCGGACGTGGGCGTCGATGCTGGGAAATGGGGTAGAGTCGATCCGGCCGCACGAATCCCAGTCCTCTGACCTGACGTCGTCAACTGAGCTGCTGCGCATCGACGTTCAATGCCCCGACCCCGACACGGTCGTCGTCACCGCGCTCGGCGAGGCCGACATCTCCACCCTTCCTGCGCTTCGCCGAGCATTGGATGGGGCTGTCGGCAGCGGCTATCGCCAGGTCATCGTGGTGCTCGACAAGCTGACGTTCATGGACGCCGGCACGCTGGACCTGCTGGTCCAGGAGCGAAATCGAATCGCCGATACCGGCGTCACCATGCGCGTCAAGTGCCAGACCGAGCGCGGGCAGCTGCTGTTCCGCACCGCCGACCTCGAGTGCTTGCTTGACTGACGCCACGGCACCCCGAGCTCTGGTCCTCGACCGAACGCGTCCCTAAGGTGGAACCACGCGGTTCCGTGCTTGCACCTGAAGGAGGAGCCGATCACTGTGTCGACCAAGCCGGCAGACGTGGGGCCGAGTGGCGCCGCAGGGTGGCGCGCGACACTCAAACGGCTTGTGTCGGCTCTGTGCCATGGCGGCTCCAGCAACGCTCAGTTCGGCTACGGCTGCGCAACGTGCGACCTCGTCGCAGCGCATGCTCTCGCTCGCGCCCGAGCGGCGAATGCTGGGAACGGCGAACCTCCGAGCCCCTCCGACTAGCGTCGCCGGCTGATCGCAGCGACCAAGCGACATGCTCCTCGCACAAGCCAAACGCCCCTGGCGGTCCCTGTCAGCAAGCAGTCCGGGTGACCAGATCGGCACACAGCCGGTGGTCCAGCGCTCCTCGGTCCAGTTCATCTCGTGGTATCCGATGGGTTCGAGGGCCTCGGGTCCGAAGGCACGCGCCAGGCCCGCGAGCACCGTCTCTCGGCGACGATCCGCGTCCTCCGGCATCGGAGCGGGGAGGTGCTCGTAGCTCGCGCCGTCGCCGCGGGCGAAGCCGACGAGCACACCTTCCGCCCTCCCCGGGCGGCGTGTCATCGAAGGTGAGCATGAGCGGGCTCGAGTCGCTCATGCTGGCGCCGCTGAATCCCTTCTCCCGCCAGAAGGGCGAGCGATAGACGACGTGGACCTTGTGGGCGTGCAGCATCGCCATGCGCTCGCTGTGCGTGCATGAGGGAAACGGGCCTACACGGAGTCGGAGGCCGGCTACGCAGACTCGACATACAGCTCCGTGTCGACAACGCCGACGGCAACCGCGTCATTTGCCTATCGAGCGTGGTTCACCAGACATCCTCCAACACTCGTTGAGCACCCCGGCGCGGGGACCGCCATTCCCCAGGCCCTCCCTGTGTCGGGGCTTACCGGAGGCGGCAGAGCGCCCCGCCACGCACGAGGCGTGACGGGGCGCAGACACGCGTGGGGACGCTGGCCGCTGGCGATCCCTCTCCAAACGCCAGAGGGCGAGCCCCTGGCGTCTCGGGTCACCAGGGCTCTGTGGAGACCCGGCCACGGCCCGTGCGTCCTGTCCCGCGAACAGGGAACGCTCCCATCGGGTGTCAGCCGATGAGGGCCCGGCACCACTGGCAGGTGACGAGGTCGTCGTCGGTGACGATCTGCGTGCGTGGGGCGTCCGTGCCGCAGAGGGTGGGACTCTGAGTGCCGGCAGCATGAAGCTTCACACGGTCACCTATGCCCGGGTGCTCCCAAGTCGACTCCAGTCTGCTCCGAGATGCTCGTCACAACCGCCCTCCGTTCAGCAGCAACGTTATTGCGGCGATCCGCTGACAGGCCGCGAGCCAGTCGCTAACCGCAGGAGCGCGCGGCCGAGCAGTTCATCGGCTGGGTCGCCGATCGCGCGACCGCCGGCGTGGGGCCGAGGGGCCATGACCCCGCACGACCCCGCACGACCCGGCTTGAGCGACGCTCGACACCACCGCGCATCCGCCGCGAAAGGCGCTTGGTTCGAAGGGCGATCTCAGAGCGGTCGATCCGACTCGGGGTAGCTCTGTCCACCGTACGTCGGGTCGGTCGCACCGCTCGCACCGCCGCGGCCGGTCTCATAGGTGCCTCCGGTTCCGTAGCTTCGCTCGGTGACCCTCGAGCCCGGCACCGAGGTCGTCCGCGTCGTGTGCGGCGAGTCGCCGTCGCTCAGGGCGTCGTAGCGGCCGTCCGCGCGGTCGCGGCCGAGTTCGACATCGCGGCGCACCTGCTCGCGCTGCTCGCGGCCCTTCTGGTAGGCATCCTCCAGCATCCGGCGTGCCACGTCGCGTCCGCCCAGGCCGAAGGCCAGGGCCAGGCCGAGCGCGATCGCGAACATCGTCGCGGCGAAGGCGATGGTCACGATGTTATGGGCGATCTTGAGCTGGTCGAGGATCATGAAGGCCGCGATCACCATGACCAGGGCCGGCACGACGGTGCCGACGATGCGGCCGGTCGGCGTGTCGCCCATCAGTCGCGCGGCTGCGGTCCCGGCTACGCCGGCGATGAGCGCCGCCACCACGAAGATGAGGATCGCGACGATCACGTTCGGCAGGTAGTTCAAGACATCGTTCATGAAGACGGTGAGGGCGATGATCTGAAGGGCGCTGATCGCTGCGACGAGGAAGAACGCGAAGACGAACCAGAAGAGCAAGCGAGCGATCCCACGTGATGCGCTCGCGCCGGGCATCATGCGCTCGACGAAACGGCCGCCCTGGGACTCCTGCAGCTTGCTGTCCAATCCGATCTTCAGTAGCAGCTTGGCGACGATGCCGCTGACGACCTTGGCCACGATGTAGCCGATGATCAGGATCACGATCGCTCCGAGGAGGTTCGGCAAGAAGCCGAAGAACCTGTCGAAGCCGTTCTGGACGCTGTCCCCGATGTTCATGGGCCCACTCCTACCCTTGTCGCAGGAGCCTGCCCGCCCTTCGAGCGCCCCTCATGCGCCGTACCCAGATGCACAAACGCACATGTGAGGCTCCCCGCGGACGTTTCATCGCTTGGTCAGCCCGCCGAGCCGTCGGATCAGGTCCAGGTGCACGTCGAGTGATCGACCTCTTGCGGCCAGCGTTCTCACGGCAGTCGACCCTGCGGCATTCTCGGCATTCGACGACGTTGAGTGAACCGATGCCTCGAGGTCGACAGACCGCAGGATCCAGTCATTCCTGTCCTGCGTCGCGCACGCGGTGACGCCCGCGGTCGGGGTCACGACTGCACCACCATCGCGAAGGCGTACGGCGGGCGTGGCCTCGCCCACCGACCACGACGGTCGGGATCCGCTTGGCCGAGGCGTATGACCAGTTCGGCCCATCGCATCTGCGCAGGCGTGCCCTTCCGCTCGCGCGGGATAGGCCGCTTTCACTCGACATCAGCGCGCCCGTCGACGCGATCAAGGGCGTGCGCCAACGGAACGTGCCCGTCATGCAGACGGCGTACAGATATCGTCCTGTGTCGCGCGCGGTTCGCTGCGCCGTCGCCTCGCACGCGGAGCTCAGGCTGCCTCGATGCGATCGCGGCCCTTGTGCTTCGCGACGTAAAGGACAGCGTCAGCCCGCGCGAGCAGAGTGTCCTCCTCGTCTCCCGGCTGGGCCATGGTGAGCCCGACAGAGCACGTCTGGTTCTCCGGCACGATGCCACGGATGTCTTCGGCCAGCCGGAACGCTTCGGACTGGGAAGTCCGTGGCAGCGCGATGGCGAACTCCTCTCCGCCCCATCGCGCTGCGACCGCTCCACGCGGCGTCAACGTCGCGATGCGTGCCGCGAACGTCTGCAGCAGGACATCGCCGGCGAGGTGACCGTGTGCATCGTTGAACGCCTTGAAGTGGTCCAGGTCAAGCAGCAGGAGCGCTAGAGGCGTGCCGGCGTCATGGACGGTGAGGAGCTCGTTCAGCAGCAGAGTCCAGCCGCGACGGTTGGTCAGACCGGTCAGTGAATCGGTCACGGCTTCCCTCTCGAGCCGCTCGCGAGCCGCACGCAGGTCGGACGACAGCCTGGCCGGCAGCTCGGCAACTGCGATCCACACCACCGCGGCGATCAGCATGCGGATGGCTGCTCTGCCGGGCGGCAGATCGATGATCAGCCATTGGGTCATCAGCGCGGGCACGACGAGGTAGAAGGACGTGCCAGGAGGCTGAGTCAGGCCGACGAACAAGAAGGCGACTGCGATGAATCCGACTGTCAACTGTGCCGCGACGGGGACGACGACGGAGGCACCGACCAACATCAGCAGCGTAAGAGCGGGCCAGATGAGGAGCGAACGCCCATATCGCAACTGGGTGCTCGCGAGCCCCGTCACCCCGGCTGCTGTGATCACGACAGCGGTGAAGAGCACAGCTTCTCGGTGGTCGTCCCCGCCGGCAAGAGCGGCGGCGAGGAGAAGCAGCGCCATGCTGACATGCGCCAGTGCGGCTCGCCGGTGCCAGGTCCAGGGGTCGACCAGCACGTGCCCGGGGGGCGCGGGTGGCGCGAACGTAGACAGGAGCATCAAGTCCCCTCTTATCAAACGGACAACCGAAGGTTAAGCAAATCCAAACCGCGAGTCGCGGTTTCCCGACGATTCACGCCAGTGACTTCGGCAACGCGCACACCCTCATCGGGAGCCTCCGCCGGGAGACTCGCAGGCCTCGGCCGGGCTGAGTCTCCGAACCGTCGGCTGCGGCCCATTGTCCGCGCGCCCTTCCACGGCAGACTTCGACTCGCCCTGAACGAAGCCCGAATTGGCCCTAGCCGCATATACCCCATGGGGGTACCGTTATGGGCATGGACGGTACGCAAGACCGGCAGCACGGAAAGCCCGCAGACGACCAGCACCACGCTCACCCGCATCACGCTCACGACGGCCACCGCCACGACGCTCCCGCCGCCGGTGCCCACGGAACCGCGAGCCTAGTAAAGGATCCGGTGTGCGGCATGGACGTCGACCCGACTGCGCTTGGTCCGCAGGCGGAGCACGACGGTCAGGTGTTCCACTTCTGCTCCGACCATTGCCGGGGCAGGTTCGTCGCCGACCCCGGCGCCTACCGCGAGACGCAGACCTCCGTAGCGCCAGTGCCGACGGGTGACTCGCAGATTGAGTACACGTGCCCCATGCACCCGCAGATCCGGCAGATGGGGCCCGGTTCGTGCCCCATCTGCGGGATGGCCCTCGAGCCGGTGACCGTCTCGGCCGACCAGGGCCCGTCCGCCGAGTTGGTCGACATGACTCGTCGGTTCTGGACCGCGGTCGCGCTCTCCATTCCTGTGGTGGTCCTCGGCATGGGGTCGGAGCTGTTCGTCTTCATCGCCGACAACATCCCCGGCCGGGTCAACGCGTGGCTCCAGCTCGCCTTCGCGACCCCGGTTGTGTGGTGGGCCGGCTGGTCGTTCTTCACCCGCGGCTGGACCTCTGTTCGGACGATGAAGCTGAACATGTTCACCCTGATCGCGTTGGGGACCGGCGTCGCGTGGCTGTTCAGCGTGGTCGCCACCGTCGCACCGGGCATCTTCCCGGACTCGTTCCGCACCATGGATGACTCCGTTCCGGTCTACTTCGAGGCCGCGGCCGTCATCACGACTCTCGTGCTGTTGGGTCAGGTCCTCGAGTTGCGCGCCCGTGAGCGAACGTCCGGTGCGATCCGGGCGCTGCTCGACCTGACCCCGAAGACCGCGCACCTTGTTCAGGCCGATGGGACCGAGGTCGACGTGACGCTCGATCAGGTGCAGGCGGGCGACCGACTCCGGGTGCGACCTGGTGAGCAGGTGCCTGTGGACGGTGTCGTCACGGAGGGTCGCTCGGCGGTCGATCAGTCGATGGTGACCGGGGAGTCGATGCCGGTGACGAAGACGGTCGGCGACACGGTCATTGGTGGCACCCTCCCCGCTGGTGGCAGCCTTCTCATCGAGGCGCGCGCAGTCGGCCGTGACACGATGCTGGCCCGCATCGTGCAGATGGTCGCTGACGCTCAGCGGTCGCAGGCGCCCATTCAGCGTCTCGCCGACAAGGTCTCAGCCTGGTTCGTGCCTGCTGTCATCGGTATCGCGGTGCTTGCCTTCATCATCTGGGCCTTCGTCGGACCCGACCCGAAGCTCGCGCACGCGCTCGTGGTGGCGGTGAGCGTTCTCATCATCGCCTGTCCGTGCGCACTCGGACTGGCCACACCCATGTCCATCATGGTCGGCGTCGGTCGGGGTGCCCAAGCGGGCGTGCTCATCAAGAACGCGGCCGCGCTCGAACGGCTGGAGAAGGTCGACACCCTCGCCGTCGACAAGACGGGCACCTTGACCGAAGGAAAGCCCGCCGTCACCCGCATCGTCGCGGCTGAGGGGTTCACCGACGGCGAGCTGCTGCGCCTGGCGGGCGCGGTCGAGCAGCCCTCCGAGCACCCGCTGGCCCGGGCCATCGTCAATGCCGCCAATGAGGCCGCCAATGAGGCCGCCAATGAGGCGGCGCCCGTTCTGCCGGTGGTCGAGGACTTTGACGCCCCTGCCGGTCAGGGCGTCACCGGGACGGTGGAGGGCCGCGCGATCGCGGTAGGAAGTGGTGGCTTCCTCGACCTACTCGGCTTCGACGCCGCACCGCTCGACGTGCAGGCGGACGAGTTGCGAAGCGAGGGCGCCACGGCGGTGTTCGTGGCGATCGAGGGGCGCCTGGCTGGAGTGCTGGCGATCGCGGACCCGGTCAAGCCGACCACTGCACAGGCGCTTGCGGATCTGCGTGAGGCCGGCGTCGAGGTTGTGATGGTCACCGGCGACAACCCGGTCACCGCCCATGCAGTAGCGACTCAACTGGGTATCGATCGGGTTGAGGCTGAGGTGCTGCCGGACCACAAGGCCGAGGTCGTCTCCGCGTTGATGGCCGAGGGCCGCGTCGTCGCTTTTGCAGGGGACGGAACCAATGACGCCCTCGCGCTCACGACCGCCGCTGTGGGCCTGGCCATGTCCACAGGGACCGACGTTGCCATCGAGTCGGCCGGCATCACCCTGCTGCACGGCGACCTCACCGGAATCGCCCGAGCCCGGCGCTTGTCCCAAGCGACGATGGGAAACATCCGGAGCAACCTCTGGCTCGCCTTCGGCTACAACTCCGCGGGTGTGCCCATCGCTGCCGGGGTCCTTTACCCGGCATTCGGGTGGCTGCTTTCCCCGGCGATCGCCGCTGCCGCCATGGCGCTGTCCTCGGTCAGCGTCATCGCGAATGCGCTGCGCCTGCGCACGGCGCGGCTCGGGTGAGCGACATGCCGTCTGCCGAAGCCCACGTCTGGACAGCGCGCGCCGAGCGCTACCTTTCCCCACTGGTTGACCACCTCTCACAGCTCGGCCAGCACTGCCCAGCGCACCAAAGCGAGCAGCACGGGCACGCTGGTGCGGAAGCTTTGGCCCGCGGGCGGGACCTCATCGCGGATCGGGTGGAGACCATCGGCCGCCGCGACGAGCTCATGGTCACCTGGAACCCCACACTGCCCTGACGCTGGGACGTCATGCCCTGACGTGACGCTTGGACGTGACCCCTGACCCCTTGCGTGAGAGACGTCCCACTGCGTTGCCGGCAGGCCAGTGGGTTGTCAGCGGCCTGCTCAACGGGCCGTTGGCAAGCAGCAGCCGCCGCAGAAAGCCGTCGCTGAAATCGCTGCCGGAGTAATGCCGCACTAGACGATGCCAGAACGTAAAGATGCAGGTCAGATGTCTTTTCGTGACGGGCTGGCCTGTAAGCCGGGGAGTGCCCCTGTCCGTTGACAGCCGGTGGCTGTGTTGGCTGATCCCGCCGTGACCTGCGCAAACGCGTTGAGAAGCGTTGAACGCATTAGACCGTTTTGCGGCACGAGCGCGGCACATGCGGCCCGGAAGGAGGGCCGAGCAAACCAATGACCACCTACCACTACAGCGAGCCGTACAGGCTTCGTGCCGTCTGCGGCCAGGTCGCAGACGGCGTCAACCACACGAACGAGGCCGCGCCCGTGCTGCGGGCGATGGCCGATCGCGGCCGGTTCGACATCTGCCCCGGCTGTCTCGCCGCCGTGAGCGAGATCACCGATTCTCCTGCGGACTAGACCAGCCCCAGGTCACAATCGCGGGACCACAAGAAAAAGCGGCCCCGGCCAGCGCTGACACGCCGACCGGGACCTAACGAATCGCCTAGTAGGAGGCAATCGCTATGTATGAGTCTGCTGTACCCGCCCCTGATACATCCACGACATGCCCCAGCTGGTGCGTCAGCACCGCCGACGAGCACGCCGAGGGCACCCACTACGGCCCGACGTTCGGCCAGGTGAGCATCCAGCTCGGCGAGAAGGGCGAGCCGGTCGCCTTCGTGCCGCACCGTCCCGACGCCCACGACGTCGTGGATCTGTGCGAGCTCGCCGCCGAGATCACGGCCGCCGCCGCGTGGCTCGCGGGGCACCGATGATCGAGAACGACGAGCAGCCGCCGAAGCGCCGCCGCACGCTGGCTGATCTCCCGGCGCCTGACGAGGCGACGGTGCGCAAGATCCTCGCGCTGCTGACGCCACCGCCTGCAGCGTCACCGCCGGCGTCGGAAGAGAACTGAGAAGAGACCCGCTGCCCCTTGGGCCGGGAGGAGGGGAGCCAGGGGCCAGTCCCAGGGGCAGCGGGTCCAGGCGCCGGGACGCGGGGGAACAGGCTTGGGGTCGCCTCGTCTCTTCACGCCAGGTGCCTTTGTGGAGCGCCCAACGTTGGTGACGTGGGATCACGCGCTCAAGGCGAAAATAGACCAAAGTGGCCGGCGCTGTCTGTAGCTCAGGCGAGCCGGGGGTTAGCAGTAACCCGCGCCGGCGATCGGCAGGATTCCGGCCAACGCTGCAGGTGAGGGCTTCCGTTAAGCGCCGAGGCACCTGCAATCTGGGCGAGCCCGAATCGGCGGCAAAGGCTCTGGGATGGCCGGTTCCCCCTCGTGCACCCACGTCGCTATCCGAACCTCATCGACGTTGCGGGAGAGGGCGCGCTCGGTGAGCTCGCTCGAACACCACATTCATCAACTCGTCGGCCACGCCACCGCCTTTGTGCCTGTACTTGAGCGCGACCGCGCCAACGAGCCCCTTGCCGAGGACGGCATCGACTTCAACGACCCCGAACTCGATCCCCGACATTGGAGTCGCTGAAGCGCGTGCCCTCGACCGGGCAGTCGCGAGCGCACCCCGGTTTGTTGGTCATGTCGAGCCAACTAACACGTCGTTCGGGCGTGTTAGGAATCCGCGGAATCGTTAACACGTCGCGCGACCACGGCGTCGGGGCGGGGCTTGGACCGCGGCAGATGCGGCTCCAGCAGGGCCCACTGCTCATCACTCAAGTCATGACGATCGTGCACATCGACATACTGGACTAACCCACGCGAATCGATTGCGGGACGCGCCCTAGTACCCAATTGAGTAGTTATTCGCCGCCCGTGCCGCCCCAGCCCTCGGGCGTGGGGATGATGCCGCCCTCGACGAGCGCGATCGTCACTGCGTCGTGGGTCTCGGCTATGTGCATGAGGGCTCGGGCGAGGGTCTGGAGGTGGGCGAGGATGTCGCCGATCACGTGACCGACGTTCACGGCGTTGACGACGTCGTCGCCGGCCGCTGCTGCCAGACCCATCGCTGTGACGTAGTCGTCGATGCGCTGCAGCGCGGTGTCGAAGGTCGTGTACTCCACGTTGTCCTGGTCGGTCATTTTCTCGTGTCTCCTTGCTTCTAGACGTCTTGGATGTCGGTGATCTGCTGGCCGCAGGCGCCGCACATGACGGTGTCGACGGTCTTGTTCTCGCCCGTGTCCTGGTCCGGGTAGGTGAGCGGTAGCTCGATCGCGCGGCTGCTGCTGGAGCAGCCCTCGGTATGGCAGGTGACGATGGCCATCGGCTTCTCCTTACAGGGTCTGCGCCGACCAGTCGAACGTCGTGCCGGCCATGTTGCCGGTCGACCAGTTCGAGAGGGCGACGGTGAATCCGGTTGCACTCAGCGAGGCGAGTCCGGGCGTCAGTCGGGAGTTGAACGGGATGACGTCGACCTTCAGGTTGGTCGCCGTGGCGTAGGCGACCGGGAACGTCACGGCGATCGTCGGGGACGCACCTGAAGCGATGGACCCGACGCTCACGCCCTTGCCGATCTGGAGGCCTGTGGCAGGTAGCGCCGAGCCGGAGCCGGTGGATGGCGCCGGGATCAGTTGGGGCGAGGCGACGACGCCGTCTCCGGTGAAGTCGAGCCGCATCAGCCACTTCGAGCGGCCCTGACCGGCCGTGATGGTGTGGGTGACGCCGACGATGCGGAGGTTGTCGTCCAGGCCCGCCCGGGTGTTGATCACCTCGACCAGGTCGTAGAGGTCGAGCAGGGCCCGGCTGATGGTCTCCTGGGTGAGAGGCAGCACGACGTAGTCGATGCGCCTGGTCGGGGTCTTGTTGGCAGCGAGAATGCCGTTGGCGAGGGTGACGATCTGAGCCTCGGTGAGCCCCTGCACGGTGAAGGTCTTATCGTAGATGTCGTCGCCTGGCTGAAGGGCCGGGTCTCGGTAGGGGCCGTACTGGGCCGTGCTGGTCTCGCCGGTGGCCGGGTTCACTTCGTAGGCCTCGACCGACACGGAGTTGATGACCTTGTCGGTGCCGTAGCTGATGCCGAAGTCGGTGGTGTAGGTGTCCTCGTCGAGTGTGTCCTTTACCGTCGACGAGATCGAGGCGGCGTCCCAGGCCTGCAAGACGCCCTTGCGGTCGACCCAGGCGTAGCCGGAGACGGTGTCGCGGGTCACGGCGACCTGGTCGATCGCGGTCGCCTGGTCGTTGCTGGCGACCACCGTGGCGGTGGGTACCTGGTTGCCTGATCCGTTGACGTTCCAGGGCACGCCGCAGCCCTCGAGCACGAACGGGAGTGCCGCGATCGTCGCGACGCCATCGGGCCGAGGCTCCTGCGAGAGCCGGGTGAGCGGGTCGACCGCGAGCAGAGTGATGACCGCTCGCCGCTCGGGGTCGTTCTCCAGCAGGTGGTACTCGACGTTCGCCTGCTTGGTGCGGCCGGTGAAGATCGGCTCCCAGCCTCCCGAGCCCGTGGTGTCGACCAGGATCCGGCACCGTCGCTTGGGCTGAAGGAGCGTGGAGGCGGAGGGGTCGAGGTTGGTCGAGACGATTGTGGCGGTCAGCGTCGAGAGGTTGAGCTCGTTGCGGTCGATGCTGATCGAGGCGGCCTCCCCCGTGACGCTCACGTAGTAGGCCGGCGGCAGGTCGACGAGGTTGTTCGTCGAGGTCGCCGTCGACGTGGAGGCATTGGCCGTGCCGGTCCAGGCATAAGTGAAGCCGCCCCCGGCAGCGGTGGCGCCGTCGAAGTAGGTGCCGGCTGAGGTGCTCGCCTCGACGAGTGCGGCGTCGAGGTAGTGCACCTCACCAGCAGTGAAGACGTTGGTGTTGAAGCCGTACGAGACGACGAGGTTCGCCGCGCCGGCAGGAGCGACCGCCGTGCTGCCGTACCGGCTCCATTGGCTGGCAGAGTCCGTGCCGGGGGCGGTGGCGGTCGTGGAGAGCGCGGCGCCGCTCGAGTTGAGCCAGTTGAAGTCGATCTGGACTTGGCGCGTGGTGCTGGCCGCGCGGAAGGCCGCTGAGGCGGCGTAGGTCATCCCTGGCGAGACCGGGATCATCGGCGTCTTCGCTGCGGCTGTCGCGACCACGGTGGTGCGCGTGGACGTAGACAGGTTGGCGGTGCCGGTCCAGTCGTACTGGTAGGCCGGACCGTCAGCGAGGTTGCCGTCGAAGTAGCCCGCCGAGGGGGTGTCGGTGGCGTAGATGTAGTCGAAGTACATCGTCGCGTTGAAGGTCCCGCTGACCGCTGACATGGAGTAGTCGATGTAAGGGAAGAGCTTCAGCTGGGTCGCGCCGGCAGGAGCGGTGATGTTTCCTGCGAGGTTGTACCAGGTGTCGAGCGAGATGCTGCGGCCCATGTCGCCGTCGGCGCCGATCTGGACGCTGCTGGCGTTGTACCAGCGGTAGAGGGTGCCGCCTCGCAGTGAATCGTAGGTGCAGCCTGAGATCGTCGGGGCCATGAACGACAGGCCGATCTGGTAGGTCTGCCCAGCGATGACCGGCATCGTCGAGGAGTAGTTCATGTTGGCCCGAGCCACTGACACATTCGTCGTCGCGCGCAGCCGGCACCTCTTTTGCCCTTCCGTGACCGCCTGTGCGATGTCGAGGGTGTTGCCGCCGGCGGTCCATCCCGAGGTGCTGGTCTCGAAGTTGGGGTTGGTGACGAGGTTGGTGGCGACGGTCGGGGACGTCGTGACCGAGCAGCTCGCCGTTCCGACGCTCGCCTGGGTCGTGACTCGTGAGAGCGATGCCGAGCTCGGCGTCCAGTTGGAGGCGTCAGACTCGAATGATGGGTTCTTGACGAGGTTGGTCCGCTTCACCAGGAGCGCGGTGGCGGTGCTCGCGGTGGCCATCGTGACGTCGGTCAGCCACATCGACTTCGTCGTGCTGGTCGGCGCGACGCCGCCCGTCGTGCTGTACAGGTCGAACCGGAGCGCCACCTGAGTGACGCCGGCAGGGACCACCGTCGCGCTGATGGAGTACGAGCCCGCGGAGGTCTGGTAGGCGCCCTGCGTGCCCGAGGAGACCACAGCGCCCGTGGAGTCGTACCAGACCAGCTGCGCTCGAGCGAGGCCGGAGTTGGTGTGGAACGGGTTCGTCCACGACGCGGCTACGTAGTTGCCTGCCGTGACCGGCGAGAGCTCGCTGGTGAACCAGTTCGCGACCGAGGCGACGCCGGCGTACGCCAGCTCGGTGCCGCCGCTCATCGCGGTACTGGCGACCGGGGTGATCCAGCCCCATCCGCCGAGGTCGCCAGACGGATTCTGGATCAGGTTCACGAGCTCGCCCGTGGCGAGGTCCCGCTCCACGTCGAGACGGACGCGGTCGAGAACGTTGATGGCGGTCATCGGATCGTCCTCGCTCCGCTGCCGGCCGCCAGGGCGACGTCGGCAGTGACCTCGAGTCCGCGTCTCATCCGGTCCAGCTGCTCAGCCGAGAACGTGATGCGCATGGTCTGGGTGGATTGCTGCTGCGCCGCCAGAAGAGCGGGCGACAGCATCGTGTTGGCCGACAGCGACGGGGTCCCAAAGCCCTTGACCAGCGATGAGGCAAGCACCTCACCGGACTTGCGGACGTAGGTCGAGTCGAGTCCGATATTGAGGCCCTGTACCGAGTTACGGCCGAGTCCCTGGAAGACCTTCGAAGGCGAGTGGATGCCGAGGCGCTTCTTGATGGCCTTGACCATCGCGTTGGCCAGCTGCACCGAAGCCCGTTCGAGCTGGCGCTGCTGCGAGATGAGGCCGTTGACCATGCCCTGCGCGGCCGCCACGCCCGCCGATTGGAAGTTGTTCGCCATCGACGTGCCGAGCCCACCGCCGGCCGCAGCGATCTGACTCTGCAGGTTGTTGATCTGGGCAATGACCGCTGGGCCACCCTGCTCGATCGCCATGGCCGTCTGCAGGCCGCCATCGACGCCCGCGTCGAGGATCTGCTGCAGCGCCGTGCCGTTGAGGTGCTCCTTCTTCAGCTGCTCGACGAGAGCCTTGTACTTCTCGACCGCGGCGGCGCGGGCCTGGAGCTGCTTGACGATGCCGTCCGCGGTGGCGTTGCCGGCCGAGTTCTTCCCGAGCTCGGTGATGTTGCCGAACGCGACGATGCTGGTCTTGACCGAGTCGCGATAGTCCTTCCAGGCCTGCTTGGCGTCGGCGAGCTTCTGCTGGGCATCCTGGAGCCGGTTGTTGACGTCGGCCTGTGCTCGAGCGATCGCATTGAGGCCGTGCTTCCCGCTGATGTACTGGGCGGTGAGCCTCTTGATCGCCGGGCGCTGCTTCTTGTCGAGCTTGCCGAAGAGCGTGTCGACCGAGTTGAGCACCTTCGAGGCGTCCTTCTCGATGCCGATCGCGAAGCCCTGCGAGAACCACTTGCCGACCTGGATCATCTTGCGCGAGGGCGAGTGCGCGTTGAGCTCTCGCATCGCGGCGGCATGGGCCGCGCCCGCCATCGCCATGGCAGCGAACTCCGCTCGACCAGTCCAAGCCGAGATGCCGCCGACGAAGCCCGAGCCGTACGCACTACCGGCGCTCGAGCCGTAGCCACTCGCTCGGCCGGCCACGCTCTTCATCGTGGACGCGACGCTGTTGATCGCGGCCTTGGTCGGCTCGATGCCCTCTGCCTTGATCAGCGTGACGATCTGCTTCGGCGTGAGCTTGTACTGCCTCGCCAGCCTCGCCACCTCGGTCAGGGAGCCGTCCACGCCGGTGGTGTGGATCTTGGTCGCGAGATCCTTGGGCAGGCCCTTGAGCGTGCCGACGTAGCCCCGCGTCGCGAGGTCCTGAGCCTTGGTTGCGAGCACTGCACCGGCCGCCGCGCGGGCCTGGGCGCCGAACGTGTCGATCGTGCCCTGCATGGCCCTGTTCTGGCCGTCGAGCGCATTGATCTGATCCGAGATCGCCTGAGCGCGGTTGCGGTCGGTCGCTGCAGCTGCCTCGTACGCAGGCCTCAGGGCCGCCATCTTCGCCTTGTTGGCGTCGATCTTGGCGTTGAGGCCGTCGAAGACCGGGAGCAGCTTCATGATCGCGCCCTGCTGCCCAAGAGCCGCGTCGACGATCTGCTTGCGGTTGAGGCCGCTGCCGCCGAGCTGGTCGAACACGCCGGCCTGCTGGAGCCGCTGAGCGACCATCGTGCGGGTCAGCCTCGTGTACGCACCCGTCGTCGTGTTGAGCGTTCCCTGCAGGTCCTCGAGCGCCTGCTTGGCCGCGGCCTTGGCCTCCTGCACGCGGCGCATCTCGTCGTTGGCCTTGTGCGTCGCCGACCACAGGCCGCCGAGCAGGCCAATGCCGCCGCCAATCGCGGCACCAACAGGTCCACCCGCCGAGAAGCCGAGCAGTGCGCCACTGGCCGTGGTGCCGAGCGTCCGCAGCCCAGAGTCGGCGACCTTCGAGGACTGCGCCAGGGCGAGCATCCCGCCGACACCAGCCGCGGTCTTCGAGGCCGCGGCGAGCTTGAGCCCGGCCAGGCCGAGAGCGGTCGAGCGCGTCTCCGCGCTGGCCAGAGCACCGCTCCACGTACGCACGGTGCCGATCTGGGCCGTCATCGCGCCGGTGGCCGTGGCGATGCCTCCGCTCAGCCGTGGCATGACGAGGGCGAGCAGCCCAGCCTCCACGGCGACCGTCTTGAGCGGCGCCGGGATCGCGTGGAAGGCGTCAGCAGAGCTCTTGGCGACCGTGGCTACGGTGCCGAGCAGCGGGAGAAGCGGCTTGGCCTGTGCCGCGACGTCGCCGACGGCCTGCGCGGTGTCTCCGGCCGCGGTCGCGAAAGACTTCAGCGCCGGTACCGCGCCCTGGGCGATCGTCTTGGCCTGGCCGGTGATCGCGCCTTGGTTCTTCTCGATCATGTCGACCAGCGGCCGCAGCGCGTTGTCGGCGACCGGCGAGAAGGCCCGGTAGGCCTCCTGCCCGGCGGTCTTGAAGTCCGCCCCAGCTCGGCGCAGCGTGCCGGCGAGGCCCTTGGAGTTGGCCTGTGCGAGCTTCTGCGCGGCCCCGGCCCGCTCGACGCCCTTGGTGTAGGCGTCGATGTTCTTGACGTTGTCGAGCAACACCTGAGCCGACGTGATACCGGTGAGACCGAAGATCTTGCGCAAGTCCATCTTGCGGTCGGCGTCACTGAGGGTCGACAGCTTCGTCTGCAGCTCGGCCATCACCTTGCCGAACGGGCGCACCTTGCCCGAGGAGGTGAACGCCGAGACGCCGAGCTGGTCGAGCACCTTCGCCGCGCCGCCCGTGGGCGCCTGGAGGGACTCCAGAACCTTGCGCAGACCAGTGCCGGCCAGCGTGCCCTTGATGCCAGCATTGGAGAGCTGAGCGAGGAGGGCGGCGGTTGTCTGCGCGTTCACGCCGACCTTGGCCGCTACCGGCGCCACGAACTTCAGCGCCTCTCCGAGATCAGTGACGTCGGAGGTGGAGATGTTCGCGGCGTTGGCGAGGTAGTTCGCCACGTCGCCAGCTCGCTTGGCTGGCAGGTGCCAAGTCGTGAGCGCGGTCGCGACCAGGCCGGAAGCGTCGGCCACGTCGAGCTCGCCAGCTTTGGCCAGGACGAGGGTGGCGTTGACTGCCTTCAGCGCGTTGGGGAGGGTCTGGCCGGCCTTGACGAGCTCGACGACGCCCGCGGCCGCGTCCCCGACAGTGTTGCCGTACGCCGCATAGGCCGCCCCGCCCTTCTCGAGCGTCTTGGCGACACCGTTGATGCCGCCGACCTGGGCCCGCTGCTGGGCAGTCGTCAGCGCGGCGATCTTGTTCAGCTGCGAGGTGTATGCGTCACCGTTGGCGATGAACGCCTTGCCGGCGCGGACGATCGTCCCAACTGCGAGGGCACCGCCGATGACCTTGGCGCTACGCGAGAACGACTTGCCCAGCAGGTCAGCCGAGGCCGCGGTCTGGGCGAGCTCCGCCCGGGCCTGCCGACCATTCGCAATGATCGAAATCTTGACGGGCTTTCCAGACATCAGCGCCTCCACCCCGACTCACCGAGCAACTCAGCGAGCTGAGCACCGTCGAGGACCCTGTGCCGGAGGAGCGCGCTGGCGACTGCCGTGATCTTCTGAAAGTTGCGGGAGAGCAGATGGTCGACGCGCTCCTCGACCCTGGTCCGTAGTGCGATCTCGTCCCCGACGGAAAGGCCGAGTTCCACGATGACCTGGTTAGCTCGCAGGGTGTCCGTCTGGTCCACCCAGAGCGCCTCGAGCTCAGGGACCCAAGCGTTGTGGTCACGTTCGCCGCGGCACCCCGCGAAGAGCACGGCCAGGTAGCTCTCGACGGAGTCACCGCCTTCGAACGCGCACCGGGTGGCGCCGTTGTCGCCGACGTGGCCGACATCAATCCTCTCGACGGGGACGCCGAGTGCGTGCGCGACGACTGCGTGCGCGGCCTCGTGCCGTTCGACGAGCGAGAACTGGCGGTAATACTTCTCGAGGCGGTCGCGCTCCTCGGCCGCCAGGAGAGCAGACAGCTGCGTTGGCTCGGTGCGGACGGGCGTCGGCACCGGCAGGTCCAGGGGCTTGTTGGCTCGCTGCTGCTTCACCCGCTCTTGTCGAGCCAACTCGGCCAGCCGCGCCTGCTCCGCGCGAACCGCTTCCGCGAGTCTGGGGTTGGCTCGCATCGCCGCTTCAGCAACCTCGCGGCGGGCGTCGGGGGGTAGCGCCCTGAATCGGGTCAGAATGCTGCTCGAGCGGTCGGCTACGCGATCGCCGTTCCGAAGTACTCGGAGGCCGCCAGGGTTGTCGCGGAACGATCCCGAGCGGATCTCGGCGCGGATCTCACTTGCCTCCTGCTCGGAGACACGGCCCGCCTCGACTGCGCGCTGGAGAAGCTTCAGCCGCCCCTGTCGGATCTTGGCCGCACTATCTCGGTCCTCAGGGGGCAGATTCCGGTTGAGCTGAACTGTCGCCGTCTCAAGGTCGGCGGTTAGCGGCTGTGTCTCCTGCACACGACGGGCGACGTCCTTGTCGCGGGCCCGCATCTGGTCGGCGATCGACCCGATCCAGGCAATCTGCTCTTCGATGTTCATCAGTTCTTCTCCTCTGTGAGGTCGGGCTGCGTGGGGTCGGCCGTGAGGCCAGGGGCATGCGTACGCACGAACGCGAGTACCTGGGCGGCGCCGCTCCAGTGGCACTCGAGGTCGCCGAGGAAGTCGTCGGAGACACCGGCCGCCTCGAGCGCCGCGATGTCGTCTGGCCAGAGCGCGACCATGGCCTCGAGCTCGTCGACGACCGCGGCCCATGAGGCGAGCGCGGGAACGCGGCCGTGCGCGCCGTAGGGCACCGTCGGGGTAGCAGCGCGCTGGCCCTTGAGCGAGTGCGCCTTGCTGCACCACTTCCGCTGGCGGCCGGTCAGCGCCCCACCGCAGACGAGACAGGTCCGGGCGTTCACGGACGAACCGCCTCATGGTCGTGAGGTGCTTCGCCACGTTGCAGGGAGAGAGACGGCGACTGCGGCGGTCCTCCAGCCCCCTCACGAGACGTTGTGACGGGTGCCCCCCTGCCAACCGCCATCCGGCGCGCGATCCGTCGCTGCGCGTTCGTGCGCGGCTGGAGCCCGCGCAGGCGACGCTCGGTGTCGAGCTCGAGCAGCGTCATGCTCTTGCCGCGCAGCGCCAGCCACTCGCGCAGGGCCTCAGTGTTCGTCTGCCCGAGCAGCTCGTCAGGCAGGTCAGCGATCATCTCGGGTGTCATCTCTCCTCCGAATCGAGGTCGTCGAGCTCAGCGATCGGCTCGACCTCTGGTGTGGGCTTGAGCAGCACGCCATCGGGCCGAGGCTGCTGGGGTCGTGGTGCACGTACGCACCAGGTCAAGTGCGGTACGCGTACGAGTCCGTCGGCCTCGCCGGCCGGTGAGGCGCACATGCGGCAGCGCGACGGCCAGACCCAGGCGCTCATTCCGCACCGCCTTCGTCGACGCCGAGGCGGGCCAGCACGGTTCGCTGCTCGTCGCTGAAGCTCGTCAGATCGAGCTTGTTTCGTGTCTCTGTCTCATGTGTCTCACTCCCTAAGGGTCGTGAGACTGGTGAGACTCCGTGAGACACAGGTGAGACCGAGTGAGACTCCTGCAGGTCGGAAGGCGATTGAGGCAAGCGAGACCCCTCGGGACTTATGAGACCCGCGGCCTCGTAGATCGGGCGGGCCTGAGACCCCTTTTTCATGACATGGCCACGGGCGACGAGCGCGTTGAGCGCGCGGTGGTACGTCGCCTTGGGCAGGCCGGACGTCGGCATCAGCTCACTTGTCGAGGCGCACCCCTCAGGGAAGCTGCGAAGCGTCATAAGCAGCTTGACCTCGGACTCTGCAGGCTGATCGGTCGGCTCAGGCTTGGCGGCCGGGGACAGCACGAGCGAGTCGCCCACCGGCCAGGCCTGGAGGTTCACCGTGAAGCCGTCGGGCCCGTCCTTCATCTTCGTGAGCTCGAGCTCCAGGCGAGGACCCTCGCGCCGCGCGTGCCAGACGAAGTCCGCGTCGTCCTCGATGCCGGAGTAGCCGCGGCTGTCGGAGTCGCCCTTGTCAGTGTGAGCGACCACGAGCACGGTTCCGTCGGCCGTGGCGTGCTTGATGCGGTCGAGGTTGTCGACGACCGCACCCATCTCCGAGCCATTGCCGTCGGCAGCGCCAGAGACTCGGCGCAGCGTGTCGACGATGACGAGGCCGTAGCCGCGCGCGTCGACGTGCTCGAGGAGGTGATCGAAAGCCGGCCCCGGACGATGCAGGTTGAGTGCCGCCTGACGCACGGTGAACCACTTCGTATCGACGCGCACCTGGTTGCGGGCCTCCCAGGCCGCGAGGCGGTCTCGCAGGCCCCAGGCGCCTTCACCGGCGATGTAGAGCACGGGCACATGAGCGGCCGGCGCCTGGTTCCAGAAGCGGCCGCCGACCGCCAGGGTCAGCGCCCAATCGAGCGCTACGAAGGACTTGTAGCTCTGGTCCCTGCCACGCAGTACGCCGTACGCGTGCCGCGGCAGCACGCCGGGGATCAGCGCCTCAGGCATCGCCAGGTCGTCGAGGGCATCGCGGTCGAGGTAGAGCGAGTCCAGGTCGTCGACACGTTCGCGTTCGGCATCGACGCGACGACGAGCCTCCTCGAGCGTCTTGATGCGCTCGACCTGCTCGAGGATCTTGTCCTCGGCCAGCGCCTCCTCATATGAATCGCGGACCTTCTGAGATTCGGCGATCCACTCGGCAACCGAGGGCATTCGCGCAGGATCTGCCTCCGCGTCGACCAGGCCGGCGCGTAGCGCGAGCTCACGGACCTCGGCGGTCAGCCCAGGCGGCACGGTGAAGGTCTCGGGGCGTTCGTCGATCGTCACGCCGGCACCTCCCACCACTCGTGGGCTTCCCACTGGACGAGGCGCTCGCGCTGCTGGTGACCGCTCCAGCGGACTTCGAAGTCTTCGCAGTGGCCTATGGCGCAGCCGGTGCACCGAAAGCACGACGTGCAGATGCGGTCACCACGCAGGCAACGGTGACAACCGCGGCAGTGGTACTCCTCAGTACAAGTCAGCAGGTGTCGCTCGAGCGGAGTCAGGTGGGTGCGATCGTTGATCTCCTGGCAGATCCGGCAGCCGTCGTCCTCGACGTACGACTCCCACAGGTCGCCAGCGAGCTCGTCGGCCCACTCCTCACCGTCGTACCAGCTGCCATCAGGCAGCTTGTCGCGGTACTTCCTGGTCGCCGGTGCGATCGGCTCCTGCCAGATGTCGATGCCGTACGGTCCGCACTCGTCGAAGTGCTGAAGGCAGCACTCCGCGCAGCCGTGGATCGGACACGCTTCAGGCGATCGATGCCAGCTGTGCCGGCAGTCGCCGGTTACGCTTGGCCTGTTCTCCTGAGCTGCAAGGCCTGCCGCTGCTGAGAATTCCGCCACCTCACCGGTCCAGCACCCGACGGGGCGGCGTTCTCGTCTCTCATCCGTCATCGCGACCTCGCGGTTGGCATCGCTCGGGCGTTCACGCGGTGGCTGCCTCGCGAGCCCGCGCGACGAACGCCTCGACGTCCTGACGGGCGTACAGCACGCGGCGGCCGATCTTGAACGAGGCAGGCCCAGTGCGAACGTGGCGCCAGTAGCGCACAGTCTCCGGCGACGTACGAAGCAGCTCCGCGACCTCTTCGGTGGTCAGATACTCAGCCATCCCAGCGGCTCCTCTCCTTGGTGTTGATCACCTTGAGAAGGAGTGTGATAGGGCATTGACACCTAGGTCTATCTGCTGGTTATCTACAACCTATGACACCAGCGACGCAAGCAGAGCTCTATCTGCACCGGGGCTACCGGATCATCCGTCCCCGTGACGCGGTCGGGCGTGAGGGCCACGTCGTGTGGACGGCGGTCTGGGACAGCAGCGCGCCGGCGCGTCCGTCGGTCGACGAACTGCTGCCGGACTACTCCTCACTCGCGAGCGCCACTGACGACGAAGCCGCAGAGTTCGTCGCCCGATGGGGGATCCCTGAGCTCAGCAACATGGTGGACCAGAACGAGAAGCCACTTGATTGGGAGCGAGTGGACCTCGAAGGCGCGGGGCGGGTGCCGGTCTCGCGCATACGGGAGCACGCGCTGGCGGTCGCCGCTGCTCGTCGCATCGGCGCGGCACTGGCCGCAAAGCGGCTCGGTGATCCCGCCGACTGGAAGCACGTCGCCTACCTGCTCAACCCAGCCAAGCGCACACCGGGGCTGATGCCCCCGCGCATGATCGACGAGCTGGGGACGAGCTGGCAGGCGGAGCGGGAGCACTTCGGGGCAGTCCTCTCAGATGCGCTGCGCGGAGCCGGCGTCGCCACAGCGGCGAACTGGCTCGACCAGGACCGCCTGACTCTGACGCCGACAGCGCAAGGCCTAGTGGGAGTCGTCATGCTCCTCGTCGCCCGCGAAGTCGGCTCTGGCCGAGAGTTCACCTGCAGCAGCTGCCAGGCGCCCGTCGTACGTCGACGCGCGCCGCTCGAGGGCGAGAGCGTCTACTGCGACCGTCCGGAGTGCAAGCGCGAGCAACGGCGCCGGAACCAAGCCGCGTGGCGCCGGGCCAGAAGGGCAGGCAAGTAGATGGCGAACACAGCGAGCTCGCAAAGCGTCACCGACCTATGGGAGCACGTCGACCGCAAGACGGGGGAGCGGGTGCGCACGGCGCGCTACGGTGTCGGAAACCGCTACCGGGCGCGCTACCGCGACACATCCGGCCGGGAGCACTCGAAGACGTTTCCCGACAAGGCCAAGCGTGCCGCCCGCGACTGGCTCGCGGAGGTCACAGCGTCAGTGGTCACAGGGCAGTACGTCGACCCGAAGGCGGGGTCGATCACCTTCCAGGCCTACGCCGAGCAATGGCGGGCGGCACAGGTGCACCGACCGTCGAGCGCCGATCACGTCAAGACGATGCTCCACCGGCACGTCTACCCACGGCTCGGCTCGATGCCGCTGTCGACGATCGCACCCACCGAGATCCAGGCGCTCGTGAAGTACCTCGCGACTGGCGACCCGAAGGCCAAGCGGCAACCGCTGGCGCCCTCGACCATCGGCGTCGTGCACGGCATCGTCGCGGGCATCTTCCGCGCCGCGATCCGCGACAAGCGGCTGACAGCGAGCCCATGCGACGGCACGAGGCTGCCGAAGCAGCACAAGACCCGCGTTCAGCCGCTGGCGCTCGAGCAGGTCGAAACCCTGCTGGCAAACGTCCCGCCAGAGCTGCGGGCGTTCGTGGTCGTCGCCGCCGGCACCGGCATGCGCCAGGGCGAGCTGCTAGGGCTGACCCGCGATCGGCTCCGGCTGCTCGGGACCAACCCCATCGCAACCGTCGACCGCCAGCTCGTCACAAGGCCGGGGCGGGTGACCGAGTTTGGACCGCCGAAGACGGCAGCGTCGGTGCGAGACATCCCGCTGCCCCGCATCGTCGTCGACGCGCTGAACGAGCACCTGGCGGCGTACGCCGTGCCTGCTGACGGCCTCGTCTTCACGCTCAACGGTCGGGGGATCACCCGTCAGGAGTTCAGCAGAGCGTTCAGGCCGGCGGCCAGGGCGGCGAAGCTGACGGCCGCTACCGGCACCGGCGTGCATGCGCTGCGGCACTACTACGCCTCGAGCTTGATCCGGTACGGCGAGAGCGTGAAGACCGTCCAGGCTCGCCTCGGGCACGCCTCGGCGGCCGAGACGCTGGACACCTACTCGCACCTATGGCCGGACTCTGACGAGCGGACCCGCGAGGCCCTCGACAACGCGCTAGGCGGCCTCTCTGTGCCGCAGCCGGAGCGGAATGCGGCACAGATGCGGCATGGAGGCGCGCAGTGATGACCGTTTTCGCAGCTCAGAACCCGATTGTCGTGACGGGCTGGCCTGTAAGCCGGGTTCTGTCCTCCGAAGAGGGGCGACCATCCATCTCGGACCACCGTTGCCGGCGGCCTCCAGCGGTCTACCCGGATGCTCGGGCGGGCCGCCCTCGGACGCATCCTGTCTGACCTTGCTCCAGGTGGGGTTTACCTAGCCGTCCCAGTCACCTGGGGCGCTGGTGGTCTCTTACACCACCGTTTCACCATCACCGCGCCCGGAGGCGCGGCTGTCTGTTCTCTGTGGCACTGTCCCGCGGGTTTCCCCGGGTGGGTGTTGCCCACCACCTTTGCCCTGTGGAGCCCGGACTTTCCTCGACGCCTCCCTTTCGTGTGGAAGGCGACGCGGTCGCCCGGCCAGCCCGTCACGCGTCAGCAACCCTATCGGAGTGGCAGGATCGCCCGCATGGCCAGCATCCGTGCGCACGAGTTCATCTCCCTCGACGGCGTCTTCGAGTCGCCCAGCTGGACCATGGAGTTCGGCTTCGACCCGAAGATGGGCGAGGCCATCGGCACGCTCACCGGCGACGCCGAGGCGATCCTGCTCGGGCGGACGACGTACGAGATGTTCGCGCCCGCATGGCGCGACCGGACGGCCGAGGACGACCCGGGTGCGCCCTTCTTCAACGACACCGAGAAGGTCGTCGTGGGCAGCCGGCCGCTGACCGAGGAGTGGGCGCACACGACCGTGCTCGGGGCGTACGACGCCGAACGGCTGCACGAGCTCAAGCGGTCGCGCCCGGGGTCGATCTACGTCTCCGGAAGCGGGCGCCTCGTGCGCGGACTGATCGCCGACGGGCTGCTCGATGAGCTGCACCTGTTCGTCTACCCGATCGCGCTCGGTTCGGGCGAGCGGCTCTTCGGTGACAGCCGGATCGTCCTGGAGCTGCGCGACACGGAGGTCTACGACAACGGGGTCCAGCACCTGACGCTCGTCCCGAAAGGCTGAGCCCAACACCGGCAGGGAATGAGGCGGACATGAGATTCGTTCTCAAGTCATGACCGACAACGACTTCGAGCTCACCGCCCCGGCGATCGTCTTCCCCGGCATGCGGCAGCCGGAGTCGGCGTACCGCGTCGCCTATGACCTGCTCGCCCGCCGGGCGCCGGTCGAGGCGCTCGAGGTCGTCGAGCCGGCCCTCGAGGAGGACCCGAAGAACACCGGCCTGCGGTGCTTGCGCGCGTGGGCCTACCTGCTGCGCGCCCAGCTGCAGAAGGCGGAGGCGGAGCTGCGCGACCTGGTCGAGGAGACCCCCGACGACGTCTGGTCGCGGCACGCGCTGGGCCGGGTGCTCGAACGGCAGAGCCGGCTCGAGGAGGCGCTGCCGCACCTCAAGCTGGCGGCCGTGATGAGCGGCGACATCGAGCATGAGCTCGCGATGCTGCGGGTGGAGCGGCTGCTGCTGACCAAGGGCGACAACCGGTAACTTCACACCTATGAGTGATGCTGACGGCGGCTTCTGGTTCTGTCTCACCCACCACACGGTCGAGGGCCCCGAGGGGTGCCCGAACAAGGACCGGCTCGGCCCCTACGCCACGCGCGCCGAGGCCGAGCGGGCCCTCGAGAAGGTCGAGGAGCGCAACGAGGCCTGGGAGCACGACCCCGACTGGAACGACGACGAGACAACCGAGAGTTGAGCCCTTTACTTTGTGACCCAGATCACGCGGAGGCGCGGTCCGGGAGGCGCATCTGCGCCCCACGGGCCGGGTACTTCGACTTCAGCCCCGCCGACTTACGCAGTTCGGCGGGGTTTTTGTTTGTCGCGAGGACCGTCAGAGCCAGCCGTTGCCCTCGGCAGTGAGCACCGCCTCGGCGCGGGTCGCGGCCCCGGTCTTGCCGATGGCCGCGGACAGGTGGTTGCGCACGGTGCCTTCGGAGAGGAAGAGCCGCTTCGCGATCGTCGCCACCGTCGCTCCGTCGCGCGCGGCCCGGAGCACCTCGGTCTCCCGGGGGGTGAGCGGCGACTCGCCGGCGACCAGGCTGTCGGTGGCGAGCTGGGGATCGACGACGCGCAGGCCGAGGTGGACCTTGCGAACGGCGTCCGCCAGCTCGGCAGCGGGCGTGTCCTTGACGACGAACCCGTCGGCGCCCGCCTGCAGCGCCCGACGCAGGAAGCCCGGCCGCCCGAAGGTCGTGACGATGAGCACCCGAGTGCGCGGCGACTTCGCCCGCACCAGCGCGGTCGCGGCGATGCCGTCCATCCCCGGCATCTCCACGTCGAGCAGCGCGACGTCGGGCCGGTGCTCGAGCACGGCCGGCAGCACGGCGTCGCCCGAGCCGACCTCCGCGACCACCTCGAGGTCCGGCTCGAGGCTGAGCAGTGCCGCGAGGGCACCGCGCACCAGCGCCTGGTCGTCGGCGAGCAGCAGCCGGATCGTCTTCTCGGTCATGCGTGCGTCACCTGGAGGCTGAAGCCCGGGTCGAGTGAGCGGGTCACGACGGTCGCACCGACCGCCGCGGAGCGCTCTCGCAGGCCCGTCAGGCCCGAGCCGTCGACGGCGGTCCCGGGTCGACCACGGCCGTCGTCGCGGATCTCGGCGCTGGTGGGCGTCAGGACGATCTCGCATGAGTGCGCACCCGAGTGGCGGATCACGTTGGTGACGCCTTCGCGCACCGTCCAGGCGAAGAGCTCGCGCAGCGCGGTCGGCACCTCCTCGGTGCTCTGCGGCACGTGTGCCTCGATCTCGGCGGCCCTCAGGGCGGCCCGGGCGCGCGCCAGCTCGCCGGGCAGGGTCATCTCACGGTAGCCGTCGACGGCGCGGCGCACGTCGGCGAGGGCGTCGCGCGAGAGCCGCTCGAGGTCGGCGAGCTCGGCCCGCGCGCGCCCGGGGTCGACGTCGAGCAGGCGCTGCGCCAGCTCCGCCTTCACCGTGATGACCGTGAGGGAGTGGCCGAGGATGTCGTGCAGGTCCCGAGCGAACCGGTTGCGCTCGTTGTCGACGGCGAGGCGGGCGTTCTCCTGCTCCGCGTGGACGAGGTCGACGTTGCGCCTGATGACGGTGCGCAGCCCGTAGACCGCGAGCGACGCCGCGACGATCCCGAACACAAGGCCGATCTGGCTGCCCCACTCGTGCGCGGCGCTGAGCCCCAGCGCAGCCGCGATGAGAGCCCCGACGATGGCGACGGCCAAACGGGCCGGGAGCGCCATCACGGCGGCGACGGCGATGTAGACCGTGCAGGCCAAGCCGGTCTCGCCGAGGCAGGCGATCATGACGGCGCCCAGGGCGATCAGGGCGCTCAGGTAGGGCAGCACGAACGAGAGCGGCGGGTCGATCGCGGCCCGGGTGCGGTCGGCGCGCATCCGGACCCAGAGGGTCATGTAGCCGACCGCGAAGGCCACCGTCGCCAGGATCCCGAGGATGCCTCGCAGCTCGTCTCGGTGCTCCCAGCCCTGGGCCAGGGGGTCGAGGAGGAAGAAGAGCCAGACTCCCGCAAACAGCGGACCCAGCCGGCCGACCTGCTGGCCGCGAGGGCCGGGGCGGCTGTCCTGGGTCTGCTGTTCGCTCACGGGCGGAAGGCTAGTCACCGCGACGCTCAGACCCGCGCCGTGTCCTTGCTCATCCGCCAGGCCGCGCCACCGACGAAGATCACGAACCAGACAACGGCGTTGACGACGGCATACCAGGGGAGCTCGTGCGTCAGGGGAGACCGAGCCACCTCGGAGACGCCGTACATCGGCGTCCAGTAGGCGACATCGCGCACCACCGCCGCGTAGGTGTTGATCGGGATGAAGACGCCGCCGAGGAAGGAGAGCAGAGCGAGTCCGGGGCCGAGGATCTGCATCGCGTTCTCGCTCGGCACCAGATAGCCCACGAACACCCCCAGGGCCGCGAACGTCAGCGTGCAGAAGAGCGTCACGACCGCGGCCGAGATCCACACGTGGAGCGGCATGTCGGCCTTGCCCTGGAGGATCCCGACGACGTTGACCGCGAGGATGGCGAGCGCGCCCATGCACAGCGCCACCAGTGCCTTCACGATGATGTAGGCGACCGGGTGGAGGGGTGTGAGCCGCAGCTGCCGCGACCAGCCGACCGCTCGCTCGAGCGCGACCATCGAGCCGGTCGCCGCGGCCGTGAGCGCCGCGCCGTAGAGGGCCATCGAGATCAGCAGGTACGCCGCCACGTTGCCCGACCCCGCCTTGTCCTGCCAGCCCTTCTGGTTGCCGACGGTCAGCAGCAGGGCGGCCGGTAGGACGAGCGTGAAGATGATGGTCCGGCGGTTGCGCAGCATGCGGAACAGTTCGATGCGCAGCAGCGTGCGGTTGAAGCCGCCCAGTCTCGGGACGCGGCGGGCGGGTACGTCGGTCGCGGTGCTCATCGTGCCGTCTCCATGCTCAGGTCGCTGGTGTCGTCGGTGTCGTCGGCTTCGTCTTCGGCGTCGTCGCCCGAGCCGGTGAGGCTGAGGAACGCGTCCTCGAGGTTCTTCGACGTGATCTCCAGGTCGCGCGCGGGCGTCTGCGTCAACAGGAATCGGGCGACCTCGTCGGAGTCCTTGGCGTGGATGAGGACCTGCTCACCACGGACGTCGACCTGGTCCACGCCCGGGAGCGCAGCCAGGGCGGCGTGGTCGGGCTCTCCGGCTGTCTGGGGCCACGTCGCCCGGACCGTGCGCCCGGAGGCCAGCGCCCGGATCTCGGCGCCGGTGCCGTCGGCCACGATCCGGCCCCGGCTGATGAGGACGATGCGGTCGGCGTACTGGTCGGCCTCCTCCAGGTAGTGCGTCGCGAACAGGACCGTGCGGCCCTTCTCGGCGTCCTGGCGGATGGCGCTCCAGAACGTACGCCGCCCCTCGACGTCCATGCCCGTCGTCGGCTCGTCGAGCAGCAGCAGCGCCGGGTCGGGCAGCAGCGCCATCGCGAACCGCAGGCGCTGCTGCTCGCCCCCTGAGCACTTGCCGACCTTGCGGTCCGCGATCGAGGTGATGCCGGCGTTGGCGATGGCCTCGTCGACCGGGAGCGTGTCGGCGAAGAGACTGGCGGTGTAGGCGACGGTCTCGCGGACGGTGAGGTCCTTGATGAGGCCGCCGGTCTGCATGACGGCCGAGACGAGGCCTTGGGCGATCGCCGTCCGCGGCGTCAGCCCGAGGACCTCCGCGGTGCCGCTCGTCGGGTGTGACAGCCCGAGGATCATGTCGATGGTCGTGGTCTTGCCGGCTCCGTTGGGACCCAGGAACGCCACGACCTCGCCCTGGGCGAGCTCGAGGTCGATCCCACGGACGGCCCGCACGGGCCCGAAGCTCTTCGTCACGCCGCGCAGGCGGACGGCAGGTGTGCTCATGGCACGAGCATCGCGCCTCGATGGGTCTGTTGGTTAGCGGTTCGGTCATGACCGCGGCGTGACATCTGTCAGGGGCGGCGCGAACCTCCCCGGGACGTCATGCGGCTGGTGGGAGCGGTTGCTCCGTCCGCATGACGCTACGCCGCAGGTCAGTGCGGGTGCACCCGCAGGATGACGTCGTCCCCGTTGCCGTTGTCGGTCGTGACGAGAAGGTCGCCGTTGGCGGCGACGACGGCCGTGCGGAGGCGGCCGTGCCCGGTCAGCTCGGTGCGCTCCCGGACGAAGCGGCCGGCGGAGTCGAAGCGGAGCATGATCAGCTTCTCGTGCTTGAGGGCGGCGACGGCGAGCCAGCCGCGGTAGCCCTTCCACTGGGGGAGGTTCGGCACGAACGTGCCGCCGCTGGTCGCGTCCGTCGTCGGACCGGAGGACCACGCGGCGTCGATCTGCTTGCCGGGCAGCGACTGGTCGGTCATGGGGACCGTCTCGTTGTAGCCGGGCACCGGGTTGTAGCCGTAGTCACCGCCCGCGACCAGACGGTTGACCTCGTCGTCGCGGTAGGTGCCTTGCTCCACCGACCACAGCGTCCCGTCGGCGCGCTGCGAGAGACCCTGCACGTTGCGGTGACCATAGGTGTAGATCAGCCGGGTGCGGGCGTTCGAGCTGGTGACGAACGGGTTGTGCCTCCACGGGCGACCGGTGAACCGGTTGAGGCGAAGCGTCTTGCCGCCCAGCGACGTGAGGCTGCGCGGGTTGGTGCCGGTCGCCGCGTCTCCGGTGCCGACCAGCAGCGAGCCGTCGCGGGCGATCAGCAGTCGGCAGCCGCCGTGTCGTCCGCTCGTCGAGGGCAGCCCGGAGACGAGCGTGCGGATCGGCCGGGCCTGGCGGAGGTGGCCGGTGAGCCTCCAGGCGATGACGCGCACGTCGTGGTGGGCGTTGGTGCCCCACCCCTGGCAGGTGTAGATCCGGCGAGTGTCCCGCCACCGCGGGTCGACCTCGAGGCCCATCAGGCCCGTCTCGCCGCTGGTCCAGATGTGCGCCCCGACCAGCGGGATCGTCCGACGGTGACCGTCGGTGACGACGCTCAGCCGGGCCCGTGTCCGCTCGGTGACGAGCAGCCGCCCCTTCGGGAGGGGCGCGACGTCCCAGGGGTGGTCGAGGCCGCGGGCGACCACGCTGACCGAGAGGCGGGGCGGCGTGGCTCCGGCCGGGCCGGAGGAGGTCGTGCAGGCGATGAGCGGCGCGAGCAGCATGGCGCCGAGGATCCCGAGAGCGGTCCGCATGGAGTTCACGTTACCCATGTCGACCGCTCCCGGTCTGCCCCGACTTTCGATCAGAACGTGTGCTCGGGCCCCGGGAACGCGCCGCTCTTCACGTCCTCGGTGTAGGAGCGCGCGGCCTCGAGCAGGACCGAGGCGACGTCGGCGTACTGCTTGACGAACCGCGGCACGCGGCCCGTGTTGAGGCCGAACGCGTCCTGCCACACCAGGACCTGGCCATCGGTCTCGTTGCCGGCGCCGATGCCGATGGTCGGGATGGTCAGCTCCTTGGTGACCCGGGCGGCCACGTCGCCGGGCACCATCTCGAGGACGACGGCGAAGGCGCCCGCACTCTCGACGGCGCGGGCGTCGGCCAGCAGCTGGTCGGCCGCGTCGCCGCGCCCCTGGACGCGGTAGCCGCCCAGCGCATGCTCGGACTGCGGCGTGAAGCCGATGTGGGCGCACACCGGGATGCCGCCCTTGGTGAGCCGCTCGATCTGGGGCGCCATCTCGACGCCGCCCTCGAGCTTCACGGCGGCCACCTCGGCCTCCTTCATGAGGCGTGCGGCGCTGAGGTAGGCCTGCTCCGGACTCGCCTGGTAGGTGCCGAACGGCAGGTCGCCGATCACCAGTGCGCGCGTGGCCCCACGCGTGACGCCGCGTGCCATCGTGATCATCTCGTCGAGGGTGACCGGGACGGTTGTGGAGTAGCCCAGCACCGTGTTGCCGCTCGAGTCACCCACCAGGAGCGTGTCGACACCCGCCTCGTCGAAGAGGCGGGCCGTCATGACGTCGTACGACGTCAGCATCGTGAACTTCTCGCCCGCGTCCTTCCACTGGCGCAGGTGGTGGGTGCGGACCTTCTTGACAGCCGGGGCGTTGCCTGGCGCACCGCCGTAGGGGGCAGCTTCCTCTGTGCTCATCGTCGAGCCTTTCGTGACATCTCGCGGCTCCCGAGTGGAGTCCACGGACCGCCATCCACGCTAGTCCGAGGACCGGTTCCCCGCTCTGTGGCGCTGGTCACGGTGCCGGGCTCCCTAGACTCGAGGCGTGGACTTCTACTCCGCCTACGCCCACGGGTTCGCGCGCGTCGCGGCCGTCACCATCCCGATCACCGTCGCCGACCCGGCCGCCAACGCGCGCAGCGTGATCGAGCAGGTGCACGAGTGCCACGACGAGGGCGTCGCGGTGGCGGTCTTCCCCGAGCTCTGCCTGTCGGGCTACTCGATCGACGACCTCTTCCTCCAGGACACGCTGCTGGCCGCGGTCGAGATCGCGATCGCCGAGATCGCAACGGCCACCGCGGACCTGCGGCCGGTCGTCGTGGTCGGCGCCCCGCTCGTCTACGGCAGCCGGGTGATCAACGCGGCTGTCGTCATCAGCGGCGGCGAGGTGCTCGGCGTGGTGCCGAAGTCCAACCTGCCGACCTACCGGGAGTTCTACGAGCGGCGCTGGTTCGCGCCGGGAGACGACATCGACGACGTCATCCTCCTCGGCGGCGTGGAGGTGCCGATCGGCCCGCGGCTGCTCTTCCGGGCGAGCGACCTGCGCGACCTGGTCGTGCACGTCGAGGTCTGCGAGGACATGTGGGTCCCGGTGCCCCCCAGCGCCGAGGCGGCGCTGGCGGGGGCGACCGTCCTGCTCAACCTCAGCGCCAGCCCGGTGACGGTCGGACGCAGCGAGAGCCGCCGGCAGCTGGTGCAGAGCAGCAGCCTGCGCTGCGCGGCGGCGTACGTCTACACCGCCGCGGGGCCGGGGGAGTCCTCGACCGACCTGTCCTGGGACGGGCAGACGATGGTCTACGAGATGGGCGACCTGCTGGGGGAGTCCGAGCGGTTCCCGGACGGACCGCGGCGCACGGTCGTCGACGTCGACCTCGGCCGCATCCGGGCCGAGCGCCTTCGGCAGGGGACCTTCGACGACAACCGGCGCGCGGTCGACGTCGACGACGAGTTCCAGATCGTCGACTTCACCCTGGACCCGCCGGAGGGCGACATCGGGCTGCGCCGCAAGATCGACCGGTTCCCCTTCGTGCCCGACGACGCCGACCGGCTCGCGCTGGACTGCTACGAGGCCTACAACATCCAGGTCTCCGGGCTGGAGCAACGGCTGCGGTCGATCCCGGGCGGCAACGGGCGCGGCCCGAAGATCGTCATCGGCGTCAGCGGCGGCCTCGACTCCACCCACGCGCTCATCGTCGCCGCCAACGCCATGGACCGTCTCGGGCGCCCGCGCAGCGACATCCTGGCGTTCACCCTGCCCGGCTTCGCGACCTCGGAGGAGACCAAGGGCAACGCCGTGGCGCTGATGCAGGCCCTCGGGACGACGTACGAGACCATCGACATCACCCCCGCGGCCCGCCAGATGCTGCACGACCTCGGCCATCCGTTCGCAGGCGGTGAGCCCGTCTACGACGTGACGTTCGAGAACGTCCAGGCGGGGCTGCGCACCGACTACCTGTTCCGCGCGGCCAACCAGCGGGGCGGGATCGTGCTCGGCACGGGGGACCTCTCCGAGCTGGCGCTCGGGTGGTGCACGTACGGCGTGGGCGACCAGATGTCGCACTACAACGTGAACGCCGGCGTGCCGAAGACGCTCATCCAGCACCTGATCCGCTGGGTGATCTCGACCGACCAGTTCGACGGCCGCACCGACGAGGTGCTGCAGACCATCCTGGACCAGGAGATCAGCCCGGAGCTCGTGCCCGTGGAGGCCGGTCAGAAGCCGCAGAGCACCGAGGCCACCGTCGGTCCCTACGCGCTGCAGGACTTCAACCTGTTCCACCTCGTGCGCGCTGGGATGCGGCCGAGCAAGATCGCCTTCCTGGCCTGGCACGCCTGGCGCGACACGACCGCCGGGCAGTGGCCCCCGGGGTATCCGGAGGCCAAGCACGTCTCCTACGACCTGGGGGAGATCCGGTCCTGGTTGGAGGTGTTCATCAAACGGTTCTTCGCCAACCAGTTCAAGCGCTCGGCGCTGCCCAACGGGCCGAAGGTCAGCAACGGCGGCACCATGAGCCCGCGCGGCGACTGGCGGATGCCGTCGGATGCATCCGCCGCCGCGTGGCTCTCCGAGCTGGAGCAGGTGCCGTTCTTCTAGCGCCTGTCGGAGGCTCGGGCCTCAGCCCTCCTTGTGGTGGTACTCCATCGACATGCGCGTGAACGCGAGCGTGCACAGGCACAGAGCCGCGGCCACGAGGCCCAGCTCGTTCATGGAGCGGATCGAGAACAGATCGACCGTGGCGATGGCGAACCACAGGGCGAGCAGCGCCCCGCCGATCCGTGGCGCGCCGAGCACGAGGATCGCGAGGACGATCTCGACGATGCCGCCCCACATCACGGCGTTGGAGGCGTCGCCCGGCACGATGTTGTTCACCCAGGTGGCGACGTAGGTCTCCCACGACCCGTTGAACATCCCGATGAGCTTGTCGAGCCCGAGCAGGAGCGGGAGCACGATGAAGGTGACCCAGAGGGTGAGGTAGGACTGGCGAGCGGCGCTGACACGGCTGATGGTGGCGATGTCGTGGACTTCGTCCCTCATGTCGTGGACCAGGTCGTGCCAGGCGTGGGTTGCAGCCATGACAGGATCCTTTCGATGACCTGAACCATGGGCCCACGCGGGCCGCGGGCCCACCTGCGATTGTATCCGCGCAGGGGTGTGGACAGCCACGTCAGAACCGTCGCCGGCGAACGCTAGGGTTCGGGTCATGGGCAAGCAAGAGGACTTCGTGCTCCGGGCGCTCGAGGAGCGCGACGTCAGGTTCGTCCGCCTGTGGTTCACCGACGTGCTGGGCTTCCTCAAGTCCGTCGCGGTGGCGCCGGCGGAGCTGGAGGCGGCGTTCGCCGAGGGCATCGGGTTCGACGGGTCCGCGATCGAGGGGTTCGCGCGCGTCTACGAGTCCGACATGCTCGCCAAGCCCGACCCGTCGACGTTCCAGATCCTGCCGTGGCGCAACCAGGGCCCGGCGACGGCGCGGATGTTCTGCGACATCGTCATGCCCGACGGCAGCCCGTCGTACGCAGATCCGCGCTTCGTGCTGAAGCGGACCCTGTCGAAGGCCGCTGAGAAGGGGTTCACCTTCTACACCCACCCGGAGATCGAGTTCTATCTCTTCAAGGACGCGCCCGTCGACGGGCAGCCGCCGGTGCCGGTGGACCAAAGCGGCTACTTCGACCACACCGCGCAGTCGATGGGCGCCGACTTCCGGCGGGAGGCGATCACCAACCTCGAGGCGATGGGGATCAGCGTGGAGTTCAGCCACCACGAGGGCGGGCCGGGCCAGCAGGAGATCGACCTGCGCTACGCCGACGCGCTCTCGACGGCCGACAACATCATGACCTTCCGCACCGTCATCCGCGAGGTCGCGCTGACCCAGGACATCTGGGCCTCCTTCATGCCCAAGCCGTTCACCGAGCACCCCGGCTCCGGCATGCACACCCACGTGAGCCTGTTCGAGGGCGACGTCAACGCGTTCTACGAGCCCGGCGCGGAGTACGGGCTGTCGAAGACCGGCCGCCAGTTCATCGCCGGCGTGCTCTCGCACGCGGCCGAGATCAGCGTCGTGACGAACCAGTGGGTCAACTCCTACAAGCGGCTCATCACGGGCAGCGAGGCGCCGACCCACGTCTCATGGGGTCACAACAACCGGTCCGCGATGGTCCGCGTGCCGATGTACAAGCCTCTGAAGGGCCAGTCCACCCGCGTCGAGGTCCGCACGATCGACGCCGCCTGCAACCCCTACCTCGCCTTCGCGGTCGTGCTAGCGGCGGGCATGAAGGGGATCGAGGAGGCCTACGACCTCCCGCGCGAGGCCGAGGACGACGTCTGGTCGCTCACCGACCGCGAGCGGCGCGCGCTCGGCCTCGACCCGCTGCCGACCAGCCTGGCCGAGGCGATCAAGCTCGCCGAGTCCTCCGAGCTGCTCGCCGAGACGCTCGGTGAGCACGTCTTCGACTTCTTCCTGCGCAACAAGCGCGCGGAGTGGGAGGACTACCGCGCGGTGGTCTCCGCCTTCGAGCGCGACCGCATGCTGCCGGTCCTGTGACGCTGCGGGGCGCCGACCAGATGACGCGTCGCGCGAGCGGGAAGACGCAGCTCCTGCGCCTCGGGATCGCCGACCCCGAGGGCGCGGAGAAGTCGCTGCACGCGCTCGGGCCGGCCGCCGAGCCGATCCTCGCCATGCTCGGCCTGGTCGCGGACCCCGACCAGGCGCTCCATGCTCTGGTCCGGCTCGTCGAGGCCGTCGGGACCGACGACGGCGACCTGGTTGGCACCCTGGCCGACGATGAGGGCACCGCGATGCGGCTGCTCAGCGTCCTCGGGGCGAGCGAGGCGCTCGGCCAGCACCTCGCTCGCCACCCGGAGCACTGGCGCGAGCTCACCGACCCCACGCTCGGGTCGACCCGCGCGCCGGCGTTCGCGATGAGGGAGGAGCTGCTCCGCGCCGTGGGCGCCGACCCTCGCGCGGCCGCGCCCGTGGCGACGCTCGGCCGGACGGAGGCGCTCGATGCGCTCCGCGTCGAGTATCGCCGCATCCTCCTGCGCCTCGCCGCCCGCGACCTCGCGCACGACCTCGCCCTCGACGACACGGCCGCCGAGCTGTCTGACCTCGCGGTGGGCACGCTCGACGCCGCGCTCGCCGTGGCGCGCAGCCTCGTCCCCCATGCCGACAGTGTGCGGCTCGCCGTCCTCGCGATGGGCAAGACGGGCGGCCACGAGCTCAACTACGTCTCCGACGTCGACGTCATCTTCGTGCACGAGCCGGCCGAGGGTGCCGACGACCAGACCGCGCTGCGCGTGGCCACGCAGCTGGGCAGCCAGCTCATCGCGGCCTGCGGCGAGCTGACCGCGGAGGGGAGCATCTGGAGCGTCGATGCGGCCTTGCGCCCGGAGGGCAAGGCCGGACCGCTGAGCCGGACACTCGGGGCGATGGGCGCCTACTACGAGCGGTGGGCGAGCACCTGGGAGTTCCAGGCCCTGCTCAAGGCGCGCCCGGCGGCCGGCGACCTCGCGCTCGGGCGCGCGTTCGTCGACCTGGTGCAGCCGTTCATCTGGCGCGCGGCCGAGCGGGAGGGGTTCGTGGCCGACACCCAGGCGATGCGGCGCCGCGTCGTGGCGCACCTCCCGGCGAAGGACGCCGACCGCGAGCTCAAGCTCGGCGAGGGCGGCCTGCGCGACGTCGAGTTCGCCGTGCAGCTGCTGCAGCTCGTCCACGGCCGGGCAGACGAGCGGCTGCGCTCGCCTGCCACGCTGTCGGCACTGGCCGCGCTGACCGAGGGGGGATACGTCGGCCGTGAGGACGGGGAGACCCTCCACACGGCGTACGCGTTCCTGCGTCGTCTCGAGCATCGCATCCAGCTCCACCGGCTGCGCCGCACCCACGTCGTCCCCGACGACGAGCCGTCGCTGCGGCGGCTCGGCCGGGGGATGGGCTTCCTGAAGGAGCCGCTCGAGTCGCTCCTCGCCGAGTGGCAGCGACAGCGGCGCGAGGTCCGGCGGCTTCACGAGAAGCTCTTCTACCGGCCGCTGCTCAGCGCCGTGGCGCGCATCCCGGCCGCCGGCCAGCTCTCGCCGGAGGCAGCCGAACGACGCCTGGCCGCGCTGGGGTACGACGACCCCGCTGCCGCGCTGCGCCACCTCGAGGCGCTGACGCAGGGTCTGAGCCGCGCCTCCGACATCCAGCGCGCGCTCCTCCCCGCGATGCTGCAGTGGTTCGCCGAGGGACCGGACCCGGATGCGGGGCTCTTCGGCTTCCGGCGGATCAGCGAGGCGCTCGGGGAGACGCATTGGTATCTGCGCACCCTTCGCGACGAGGGCATGGTCGCCGAGCGGCTGGCGCGGGTGCTGTCGACGTCGCGCTACGCCACGACGCTCCTCGAGCGTGAGCCCGAGGGCGTGCGCATCCTCGGCGACTCCCTGGAGCCGCGGGCGTCCCAGCCGGTCGTCGAGGAGATGCTCGCCGCCGGTCGCCGCCGCGACGATGCCGAGCAGGGGGTGCGGGCCATCCGGACCGTGCGCCGCCGCGAGCTCTTCCGCATCGCCGCCGGGGACGTGGTGGGGCTGTGCGACGTGACCGCGGTCGGCGAGGGTCTGACCCGCCTGACCGACGCCACGCTCGAGGCGACCCTGCAGGTGGTGGGCGAGGCGGTGCGCGCCGACCGTGGTCTCGACGAGGCGCCGACGGCCCTGGCGATCGTCGGGATGGGGCGGTATGGCGGATTCGAGCTGTCCTACGCCTCCGACGCCGACGTCCTGTTCGTGCACCAGCCGGCCGAGGGCGCCGACCCGCAAGCCGCGGCCTCCTACGCCTTGGCGGTCGCGACGGAGCTGCGCCGGCTGCTGGCGCTCGCCGGCGGCGACCCAGCCCTCATCGTCGACGCCGACCTCCGCCCCGAGGGTCGGTCGGGGCCGCTCGTGCGGACGCTGGACGCCTACGCCGCCTACTACGCCAAGTGGCACTCCGTCTGGGAGAAGCAGGCGCTGCTGCGAGCCGACGCGGTCGTCGGCGACCCGGAGCTGCGGGCCGCGTTCACCCGACTGGTCGACCCCGTGCGCTATCCGGACGGCGGCATCAGCGCCGACGAGGTGCACGAGATCCGGAGGATCAAGAGCAGGGTCGACGCCGAGCGGCTCCCGCGCGGAGCAGACCCGGCCACCCACCTCAAGCTCGGTCGTGGCGGGCTGGCCGACGTCGAGTGGACGGTGCAGCTGCTGCAGCTGCGGCACGCCCACGAGGCGCTGGGGCTCCGGACGACCCGGACGCTGGACGCGCTCGCGGCGGCGCGGCATGCAGGTCTGCTCACCGACGACGACGCGGCCACACTCCACGAGGCGTGGCGGATGGTCAGCCGGATCCGCAACGCCGTGACGCTGGTCCGCGGCCGGCCCTCGGACCAGCTGCCCCAGGCGTCACGGGAGCGACGCGCCGTGGCGTCGATCATGGGCTATCCACCGGGGTCGACCGACGAGCTGCTCAACGACTATCTGCGCGTCACGCGGCTGGCTCGCGGGGTCGTCGATCGCGTCTTCTGGGGCTGATGGGCGCCCCGCCGCCGGCCGCTGGGTCGCCCCCGATTCGGTGGATCGTCGGTGTCCTCTGACATGCTGGCGCCTCGCATCGTGGAGGCCGGGGAGGGGCGGATGACCGAGATCGCGGGGGAGCTGGCGCGGGTCAAGAGCGCGTTCGCCCAGCCGACGCTGACACTGCTGCACCAGCGCCAGGCTCCGGTCGTCATCACGATCTTCCGGGCGGCGTTCGGGCGCAACAACGTGCCCATCCCAACGGCGCGGCTGCACACCCAGGTCGAGGAGCACCTGGCCGAGATCCGGCTCTCCGGTGAGCTCGAGGTGCCCAACGGCTCGGGCAAGGAGCTCTGCCAGCGCTGGATGCGCGGGCAGTGGCTCGTCCGCTCCCTCGACGAGCGCGACCAGGAGGTCTACTCCCTCACCTCGCACGCCCAGCAGGCACTCGAGCTGGTCAAGAACCTCTCCCGCGACCGCGCGACGCTGAGCGAGCACCGCATCGCCACGATCCTGGGCACGGTGCGCCGGTTCAACTCCGAGGCGAACCCCGACAGGGCCGCCCGCGTCACGATCCTCAACGCCGAGATCGCACGGCTGCAGGCCGAGCGGGACCGCCTCGTCGACGGCGCCGAGATGGTGAGCGCCACCGAGGACTACATGGCGGAGGGCTTCACCGAGCTGCTCTCGCTGATCTCGGCGCTCCCCGCCGACTTCGCGCGCGTCGACGAGCGGTTCGCTCAGATCCGAGGCCAGATCCTGGCCGCCTTCCGCGCGGAGGACCGGCCGGCGGGTGAGGTCATCGACGAGTATCTCGCCCGCGCCGACGCCCTCATGACCTCGACCCTCGAGGGCCGCGCGTTCGAGGGCGCGTTCGCGCTGCTGCGCGACGACTCTCTGGTCAGCCAGCTGCGCGAGGACCTCGCCGCCCTGCTCGAGCATCCCGCGTCGGAGCGCATCCTGGCCGAGGCGGACCGCGCCGAGCTGCGCGGGACGGTCAAGCTCGTGCGGGACGGGTTGGATCGCGTGCTGGCTCAGCGGTCGAAGGTGACGGCGACGCTGAAGGAGTACATCGTCTCCCATGACGCCGCGCGCGACCGCGAGCTCGCGCAGACGCTGCGCGAGGTCGAGTCCGAGCTGATGACGTGGATGGCGACGACCGGCCCGCGCGGGGCGCACGACGTGCCCCTGCTGCCGGCCCGTGCCTTCGTCGAGCACCTTCGTGAGCGCTTCTACGACCCCGCCGACGACGCCCTGCCCGAGCCCCTCATCGTCGCCGACAACGACGACGCCCCCGGGCTGACCCTGCCCGAGCTCGTCGCGCAGGGCGGCCCCCAGCTGCCGTCCCTGCGGCGCCGGCTCGAGGCCGCGCTCGACGGCACGAGCACCGCGGCCTCCCTGGGCGCGTTCTTCGACTCCCTCGAGCCGTCCCTGCGGCGCCCGGTGGAGATCTTCGGGCTCCTCCACCTCGCGGCGGACCGGGGGTGGGGAGCCGAGGCGCGCACGGAGCCGTACGCCGCCTTGCGCCCCGACGGCACGCGCCGCACGTTCGACGTCCCGCGGCTGCCGCTGCCGGATCCGCTGCCCGAGCCCGCACAGCCGAACCCACCCCGTGACCCCGACCTGGAGAAGAGCCGATGACCCTCGACGACGACTGGGCTCCCGACAGCGTGCCGGTGGAGGCCATGGGCGACTTCGAGGCCGATCTGGCCGACGTCAGCTCGGTCTCTCTGTGGGAGGGCGACGAGGGGGGCCTCGACTTCGCGCAGCGGCGCTGCCTCGTGCTCCTGCTCAAGCAGCGTTTCATCAGTGCGCGGACGCACCCGCGCGACTGGCAGGTGCTCGTCGACCACCGACGGGTGCTGCAGTCGCGGCTCAACGACCTCTTCCTGGAGCTCGCGGTCGACGAGACCCGCGAGGTCGCGTGGAAGCGGCAGGCGACCAGCGAGACCGCCGATCGCTTCCCGACGCTGCTCCACGACACGGCCTGGAGTCGTGAGGAGACGATCCTGCTCGTCCACCTGCGCGACCGGCTGCGGGCGGGGGCGGCGTCGGGCGAGGTTCGGGTCTTCGTCGACCGCGACGACCTGGTCGAGCACGTGGCGAGCTTCCGCCCCGCCCACGCCACCGACGAGGCCGGCGACGAGAAGCGCGCCCGCAACGCCATCACCAGCCTCGCCAAGGCGGGGCTCCTCATCAGCGGGTCCTATGAGGACCGCTTCGAGATCAGCGAGGCGGTCGAGCCGCTGCTGCCCCTGGAGCTCCTGGCCGAGCTCCTCGAGTCGCTGCGGCGCGCCAACCGCGACGAGCCGGACGCCGAGCCGGCGGCCCTCTTCGACGACGAGCAGGAGGTCGTGCAGTGACGACGGAAGCGCTCGACGACGACCTCGAGTTCGACGAGTCGACGGCCAACGACGGGCTCTTCGACCGGGAGAGCGTCGCCACGCCGGGTGACGGGACCGTGCAGTGGCGCGCCGAGCTCCTGCAACTGGTGAACTGGGGCGGCTTCGGCGGCTTCACCAGCGTGCCGCTGCACGGCGACGCGACGATGATCTCCGGCGCCTCCGGCGTCGGGAAGTCGACCATCCTCGACGCCTACACCGCCCTGATGATGCCCTCGGACACCAAGTTCAACGGCGCCTCCAACGACGCGGTCGCCGGTCGCGCCCGCAGCGCCGGCCAGCGCAACCTGCTCTCCTACCTGCGCGGTGCCGTCGACGTGGTCGACGACCCCCGCACCGGCCGGCCGGTGGAGAAGCTCCTGCGCGGCAAGGGCTCCGACACGTGGGGCGCAGTGGCGATGACGTTCGTCAACGACCAGGGCCGTCGGTTCACGGCACTGCGCACCTACTACGTCCCGCGGCGGGCGACCCGGTCGGGCGACGTCGCGATGCAGCTCGCCTCCCTCGAGGGCCCGCTGCCGCTCGACACCCTGGAGGTGGCCGTCCCGGACCGGTTCCACGCCACCACACTGAAGAAGCTGTTCCCGGGGATCCGCGTCCACAAGACCTACGCCGAGTTCGCCGCTGTCCTCCATGCCCGGCTCGGCATCGGGGCCAACGGCGACGGGGCGAAGGCGCTGCGTCTTCTCGCCCGCATCCAGGCCGGCAACCAGGTCCGCAGCGTCGACGAGCTCTACAAGGAGATGGTGCTCGAGCGCCCGGCGACCTACGCGGCAGCCGACCGTGCCATCGAGCACTTCGACGACCTCGACTCGGCCTACTCCGCCATGCGGACCGAGGAGCAGAAGCTCCAGCTGCTCGCGCCCATCACCGAGCTGCACGAGCGCAGGCAGATCGCGACCCGGCGGGCTGCGGAGCTGGACTCCTTCGGCGTCGCCGGCCCCGGTGACACCGCGCTGCGGCTGTGGCTGCTGCGCACTCACCTGCGGCTGCTCGGCACGGCGGTGGAGCAGAACCGGGCGGCGCGCGCCGCCGCCACGGAGGCACTCGCCTCGAGCTCGACCGCCGAGGCCGCTCTCCAGAGCGACCTCGAGGCGGCCAAGGCGGCCCACCGCGCCGCCGGGGGGTCGACGCTGCAGTCGCTGGCCGCCGCGCTCGAGCAGGAGCAGGTGGTGCGAGACGACCGTCTGGGTCGTCGCCGGCTGCTCCAGGAGCGTCTGCTGCCGCTCCTGGAGGTCACCGACCCCGATCGCGAGCGCATCGACGGAGCCCTCGAGTCCGCCGACGCCTTCCACGTCATGCAGGAGGAGGCGCGGCGCTGGCTCGCGAGCCACGAGGCCGAGCAGCAGCGCTTGACCGACCTGCGCGATACCGCGGTCGGACGGCGCTACCCGCTCCTGCAGCGCAAGGACGAGCTCACCCGCGAGCGGGCATCGCTGGAGAGTCGGGCCGGACGGGTGCCGGTGGTCCTGCACGAGCTGCGTGCGGAGGTGGCCCGGGCGAGCGGCCTCTCGGTCGACGAGCTGCCGTTCGTGGCCGAGCTGATCGACGTCGCGCCCGACGAGGCACAGTGGCGCACGGCCATCGAGACCGTGCTCGGCGGGTCGGCTCGCGTCATGCTGGTGCCGCTCGACCGGCTCGAGGACTTCTCAGCGGCGATCGACGGCCTGCGACTGCGCGGTCGGCTCACCTTCGAAGGCGCCGAGCTGGGTCTGCCCGGCACGGGCCCGGCCGACCCCGAGCGCATCGCCGGCAAGCTGGTCTTCCGCGACTCGCCGTTCTCGGGCTGGGTGCAGCACCACGTCGCCGAGCCGTCCCGCAACGCGCTCTGCGTTGAGAGCGCGGAGGGTCTGGCCGGATCCGGCCTGCGCGTCACGCTCGCCGGCCAGACCCGCAGCGGGCGGCGCGGCTCGCATGGACGCAACGACACGCGCAGCATCATCGGGTTCTCCAACGAGGAGGCGGTCGCCGAGGTCGACGCCGAGCTGGCAGACCTGGAGCGCCGGCTCGAGGAGCTCGACGCCGAGGTGGTCGAGCTCGGGCGGCAGCTGAGCGTCCTGGGCAGGCGGCGGGCGGCGTACGACGCCGTCGCGGTCGCCCGCTTCGACGACCTCGACGTCTCCGGCAGCGACGCGCGGCTCGCCGACATCGAGCGCCGTCGGGCCGAGATCCTCGCCTCCGACAACCAGCTGGAGGCGCTCGAGCGGCAGATCGAGGAGCTCTCCGCACGCCTCGACGAGGCGCGGAAGGCACGCTACGGCCTGGAGCAGGAGCAGCGCCGGCTGGGGGAGGAGCACGCCGAGCTCGTCGACTCCGAGGACATGGTCAACGACCGCCTCGAGGCGATGGAGAGCACCGGGCATGTCGACCTCACCGAGGAGCAGAGCGCGAGCCTGGCGGCCGAGTTCGCCGCCGCGGCCGCGCCGGCCGACCCCGAGGATCTGGACCGGTTCACCGAGACGTCGCAGCGACTCGCCGAACGGCTCCGCCTCGCCGTCGCCGACGCCGAGGCGGAGATCAAGCGGGTCGACGACGAGCTCGCGACGATCTTCCGCAGCTACAAGCTGCACTGGGACTCGCCGAACCTCGGCGCGACGGCGGAGAGCTACCCCGACTACGCCCGGATCCTCACCGAGATCCGCGCGACCGGTCTCGCGGAGCGCCGCTCGGAATGGCGTCGTCGGCTGACCGAGTGGAGCGGCCAGGACCTCGTCCCCCTGGTGGGCGCCATGGCGTCGAGCATCGAGGAGATCGAGGATCGGCTGGAGCCGATCAACACGATCCTGCGCCGGCTCGAGTTCGGCGCCCCGGGGGACCGCCTGCGGATCCGGCTGCGGCGGCTCGCGCCCGCGCACCTTCAGGTCTTCATGAAGGACCTGCGCACGCTGTCGGGCGGCGACACCCAGGAGCTCGACGAGCCGGCGATGGAGGCGCGGTTCACCCAGCTGAGCCGCTTCATGCAGCAGCTGCGCAGGCCCGAGCACGTCGTCGACGGCGTGAGCGATCGTGACCGGCTGCTCGACGTGCGGCGTCACGTCGAGATCAGCGCCGAGCGCTACGACCACCTCTCGGGCGAGCTGCGGGCGACCTACCGCACGCTCGGCGAGAAGAGCGGAGGCGAGTCGCAGGAGCTGGTCGCCTTCATCGTCGGCTCCGCCCTGCGCTTCCGTCTCGGCGACGAGATGCGGTCGCGCCCGCGGTTCGCACCGGTCTTCCTCGATGAGGGCTTCGTCAAGGCCGACTCCGACTTCGCGGGCCGCGCGGTCCAGGCCTGGCGCGGTCTCGGCTTCCAGCTGATCGTCGGCGTGCCGCTCGACAAGGTGACCGGCCTCGAGCCGCACATGGACGAGCTGCTCGCGATCACGAAGAGCAGCGAGACGCATCAGTCGTGGATCATGCCGATCACGGACGCAGCCGGAGCTGTCTAGTCCGGGAGGCCTGGTGAGACCATGCCGGCGACGGCGGCGTCCGCCAGGAGGTGGCCGTCGGTCGCCGTCCGGACGCACGACAGGGCGGGGAGAAGCCGTGCTTGCGGCTCTCCCCGCCCCGTCGAGCGAGCGGCGTTGCGGCGACTCCTCCCGGATCAGAAGTCGCTGGTGCGGCGCTCCTCGGAGGTCTGCGTGCCATCGGCGTGCGTGCGGGTGGCGACTGTGCGGGTGCCGCGTCCGCGGTTCCACGTGATCGCGGTGAGGACGATGACGAGTGCGCCGACGGCGGCGAGGATCCAGCCGACCATCGTGAGGTCGACGCCGTTGATGCTGTCGGTGACGGCGAGCGCCAGAATCAAGCCGACGGCGAGCAGAAAAGCACCGAGTCCGTAGCCCATGGTCTTGCTCCTTCGTGTCCAGGTCGCCGGTCGGGCGACATCAGCCTCCGGTTACCGGCGCTTCGGCGGGTCAAACACGGGGTGCCGGGGCGTGACTGCTCGTCGAGGTATGCAGGCGGATGGTCACTCCCCGGCCGGAACTCCGCACGGGATGTGTCGACTCGCCTGCATACCTCGACGAACAGTCAGGTCCCGCTCGCCGCCCGCACCCGGCGCGTGTCGTCGGGCAGCCGGAGGGTGCGACCGGTCGCCTCGAGGTGCGCGAGCAGGGGGAGCGCGACACGGCGGCTGGTGCCGAGCGCCTGGCGGCCAGCGCTGGCGGTGAACGGCTGAGGCAGGGCGGCGAGGACGGCGACCGCGCGCTCGGGAGCGTCGGGCATGAGCACCACCCCGGGCGCGAGCCGGAGGAGGTGACCCTCGCGGTGGAGCACGGCCACCGAGCCGCCGTCGAGTCCGAGGCGTTGGAGCTCCTCTGCGGTCGGTGCCGCGAACGGGTCCTGCGCCAGGTGGGCTCGGAGGGCCTCGAGCGCGGCGGCCAGCGCTGGTGGGAGAGCGGAGCCGGACCGCAGCCGCCCGCCCTCGGTCCGGATCGGCGGCTCCACGAGGGCGTCGACGAGGGCGGCGTCGGGCAGCGCGAGCTCGTGTGCGGCGGCGGACGGGGTGAGGCCGGTGACGCCGGCCGACTCGACGAGCGCGGCAAGTCGGGACCGCAGCCGGCTGGCCAGCTCGGGGTCGAGCAGCCAGTCACCGACGTCGACGGTGCCGTCCGGCAGCGGCGCCGGCGCCACGCCGATGCGACGCAGCAGTCCGCGGCGTACGAGACCTCGGGTGGCGAGCTCGGCGGCAACGGTGGCGTCGTACGCCGTCAGCGCCTCGGCGCGAGCGGTGGCCGCCCCGCGCCGCCGCAGGGACGGCGGCTGAGGGTCGAGGACCTCTGCGCCCCAGATCGTGCGGCTCCCGGGGTCGCGCAGGATCGCCCGATCGCCGACCCGCAGGGGAAGCGGCGCGTCGAGCACCAGCCGATAGAAGTCCTTGCCCAGCGGCCGGGCGTGCACGGCGACCATCGCCGACCCCAGGTGGAGCACCGGGCGCTCGGGCACCCGGCCCTCACCGCGCAGGATGACGTCGACCTGGGTGGCGGCGAGGAACGCCCCCGGAGTGAGCAGCGCCGTGCCTCTCGCGACGCCCTCGGGGGCGCGGCCACCCAGGTCGAGGGCCACGCGCGCGACGCCGGACATCCGGTCGCGTGGGCGGCCGAGCGACTCCAGCCCCCGGACGCGCGCCTCGGCGCCGTCCAGCAGGGCCACCGCGTCGCCGACCGCGACCGTGCCGGCGGGAAGGGTCCCGGTCACGACGGTGCCCGAGCCGCGGACGTGGAAGCGGCGGTCGACCCAGAGGCGTACGTCGGCCGAGGGGTCCGGCTGCGGCAGCCGGTCGAGCACCTGGCCGAGCGTGCGGCGCAGGTCGTCGAGTCCGGCACCGGTGCGGCCGCTCACCACGACGGCCGGCGCCCCCCGGAGCCCGGTGCGGTCGACCTCGTCGCGCGCCCGGGCCAGCGCGGGACCTGGGTCGGCGAGGTCGGAGCGGGTGATGACGACCACCCCGTGTCGGACGCCGAGTGCGTCCAGAGCGGCGAGGTGCTCGGCTGCCTGCGGCATCCACGGGTCGTCCGCGGCCACGACCAGCATGGCCACCGGCACCGGGCCGACGCCCGCGAGCGTGGTCGCGAGGAACCGCTGATGGCCCGGCACGTCGACGAACGCGACCTCGCCGACCTCGGGCAGCTCGGTCCATGCGTACCCGAGCTCGATCGAGAGCCCGCGTCGGCGCTCCTCCGCCAGCCGGTCCGGGTCGGTGCCGGTGAGGGCGCGGACGAGGGTGGACTTGCCGTGGTCGACGTGACCGGCCGTGGCGACGACGTGCATCAGGCGCTCTCTCCTGCCCGCTCGCCCGCAGGCGCGGCGGCGGGTCGCTCGGCGCCGGCGACGCGGCGCACGACGTCGACGACCTCGTCGTCGGCCTCCGGGGGCACCGCGAGCAGATCGAGGAGCAGCCGGCCCTCGGCGACCCGGCCCACGATCGGGGGGTCGGCGAGTCGCAGTGGCGTGGCGAGCGCGGGTGGCAGGGCCACCGCGGCACTCGGCAAGGGCACACCCGGCGCGCCACCCCCGCCGACACGTCCCTCGGAGTCGACGGCGTCGGCGACGTCGCGCCCGATGGCCAACGCGAGTCGGCGGGCCCGGGCGCGGAGGTCGTCAGGGCGGGTGGCGAGTGCCGCAAGCACCGGGGGAACGGGACCGGTCAGCGTCGCCTCCAACGCGGCCAGCGTCAGCTTGTCGACCCGCAGGGCGCGGGCGAGGGGATGACGTCGCAGACGCTCCACCAGTGCAGCATCGCCGAGCATGACGCCGGCCTGCGGGCCGCCCAGCAGCTTGTCGCCGGAGGCGGTGACGAGGTCGGCGCCCTCGCGCAGCACGGTCGAGGCGTCCGGCTCCTCGGGGAGCCGCGGGTGCGGAGCGAGCAGGCCCGAGCCGATGTCCACGACCAGCGGCACGCCCCGCTCCTGGCAGAGGGCCGCGAGCTCGGCGACGGCCACGCTGGAGGTGAAGCCCTCGACCCTGAAGTTGGAGGGGTGCACCTTGAGGACGAACGCCGTGCGCTCGTCCACTGCGCCCGCGTAGTCGCTCAGGTGGACCCGGTTGGTGGTGCCGACCTCCCGCAGCTCGGCGCCGACGGACTCGAGCAGCTCGGGGATCCGGAACCCGTCCCCGATCTCGACCAGCTCGCCCCGGGCGATGACGATGTGCCGTCCCGCCGCCAGTGCGCAGGCGGTGAGTGCGAGAGCGGCGGCGCCGTTGTTCACGACGTGCACGCCGCCCGCGTTCGGGACAGCGGCGGCCAGCGCGGCCAGCGTGGATGCGCCCCGTCGGCCGCGGCGTCCGCTCTCCAGGTCGAGCTCGACATCGGTGGCGCCGGCTGCCAGGGTCACCGCCTCGACAGCTGCGCGCGACAGGGGCGCGCGGCCGAGGTTGGTGTGGACGACGACCCCTGTCGCGTTGATGACCCGGTGCAGCGAGACCGCCGCCTGCGGGAGCCGGTCGAGCACGTGGGTCACGACCTCCTCGGGGGCCAGCTCGCCGGCGCGGCAGGCGTCCAGCGCGGCTGACACCGTCGCCTTCACGCGGTCGCGGCCGAGCCGGCGGACGGCGGCGGCGACGGCGGCGTCGGCGAGGACGGCGTCTGTCCGAGGCGTACGCCGGCGCGGGTCCGGCGGCGTGTCCGCTCCCATGTGGTGCCTCCTTCGATCCCGACCGCCGTTCGCCGCGCCCGGCGAGGCTATCAGGCGTCAAAACCGTGGGTGACCTGCGCAAACGTGGGGGCAGTCGGAGTGTCTAGGGCGCCGGCGACACCTGGATCGCGCAGGACGGCGCCGCGATGAAGACACGCGCCGGACCGTCCGACTCCAGGGGCACGGAGGTCATGTCCGCCTCCGCCGTGCGGAAGTCGAGGGCGCGACCGTCCACGGCTGAGATGAGGTAGAGGTCGCAGGTCGAGCTGCCATGCCGATCTCCGATCATCGCCGTGACCCTGCCAGGGCTCTGGAAGACCGGCGTGTCGCCCTCATTGCCGGTCCAGACGAACGGCAGCGCCGTCATGCCGCCGTCGCCCTTCTGCGGGAACAGGAGGCAGCCGGGATCGTTGACCTGCCACCGGAAGGTGCCCGAGCGGCGCATCTGGAACGTCTCCACGCCGTAGAAGGAGTCCCACTCACGCACGATGTTGCCGGTCTTGTCGTCGGTCAGGGTCACGTCGCACCCGTTGTCGTCCACGCCGCTGACGCCCGAGATGTCGTCCTTGATGCGCAGCCGCCACGGAGACTGCTGGGCGAACGTGCCGGTCTTCGCGGCGGTGGAATGGCTCCCGTGGCTGCCCGCAGAGCCGGAGTCGCCACCGCCCTGTGTCAGGAGGACGACGACGGCCGCGGCGACCACGGCGGCGCCGACCGCGGCGGCGGCGATGCCGAGGGTGCGCCGCGACGCGCCGCCGCGCGTGGGCGGGATCGTCGGAGGAGGCGGCGCGGCGGCCGAGTCCGCGGTCGTGGACGCCGGTCGAGGGCCTGTCTCGGCGGCCGGCTGGCCCGGCAGCGCGCCGCCGGCCTTCGCGGGCGGCTCGGCGGGCGGCTCGGCGGCCGGCTCCATGGGCGGCTCCGCCGCCGGCTCCACCTGCGGCCGCTCGGTCACGGCCGCGCTCGGCGGCACGTGCGCGAGGCGGATGGACCCTTCGGCGCCGTACAGCCACCGTTGCGGCGTCTGGGCGCTGCCCGCACGACGGACCTGCTCGAAGGCGTAGGCGTAGGCGTCCTCGACCGAGATCTCGCCGTCGGCGTCGGTGTCGGCGCGACCCGTGCGCACGCCCTCGATCAGGGCGCTGGTGAAGACCGACCCGCGTGCATCGTCGTCGCCGATGGGCTCGCCCTCGAACGAGTACTCCGTGCCGCGCGACGCCGTCAGCACGACGCGCCCTCGACCGTCGCCGACCAGCCGCTCGCCGAGCGCGAGGTCGTCGTCGCCCTTCGCGCCGCGTGCGAACGCGCCGCTGAAGCAACAGTCGAGGATCACGACCTGGCGGCGGGCACGGCAGTCCTCGAGCTGCTCCAGCAGCCAGTGCGACTCGATGCCGGAGGAGGCCAGCCGGTCCTTGAGGGTGTCCCGCGCCGCGAAGAACAGCCGGCGTCGTGCATCGACCAGGCCATGGCAGGACAGGTAGACGAGCAGCAGGTCATCGGTGTGGCGGTCGGCCAGGAAGTCCTCGATCGCGATCCGGAGCTGGTGGGCCCGCTCGTTGACCACCGACGTGACCGCGAAGCCGCCGATCTCCGGGTCCGCCAACAGGTCGCGCAGCTCGGCAGCGTCACCCGCGGGGGCACGCAGCCGGCGCAGCGAGGTGTCGAGATAGTCGGTGACGGCCACGATGAGGGCGAACCGGCGGCCCTGGGTCGCACCCGTCGCACCAGGCGAGGTGGCTGACGATCCGGACACCGCGGACCTTCTCTCCCCGGCTGGGTCGCACTCCGCCCAGCGCCCTCCGCTCAAAATAGCGGGATCGGAGGGCGGCGGCGACCCTCGAGCCACAGGGCAGTGACTCCTTGGCGGAGGCGGACGGGAATCGAACCCGCCTGACCGGGATGCCCGGTCACAACGGTTTTGAGGACCGCGCCCGTCACCAGACGAGGTACGCCTCCGCGTGCAATGTAGCGGGACGGCCCCGCGGTCGGTGTTTCCAGGTGCCCTCGCGTGGTTACATGGCCGCTGTGACGGAGTTTCTCGGCTGGCCCCTGCTGCGCCAGGTGATGGGACGCGACAAGCTCGGCCGTGGCGTCGCGGCGATGTCGAAGCACAGCGAGACGCTCGAGCCGCGGACGTCGCAGGCTGACAAGGTCGTCGACTCGGTCTGCCCCTACTGCGCCGTGGGCTGTGCCCAGCGGGTCTTCGTCAAGGACGGCAAGGTCACCCAGATCGAGGGCAACCCGGCCAGCCCCATCTCGCGCGGCCGGCTGTGCCCCAAGGGCAGCGCGAGCAAGCAGCTGGTGACCAGCCCGACTCGCGTGACGAAGGTGCGCTATCGGCGTCCCCACGGCACCGAGTGGGAGGACCTCGATCTCGACACGGCGATGGACATGATCGCCGACCGCGTGATCGCGACCCGCAAGCAGTTCTGGGAGTGGGAGGACGACCAGGGCCGCCGCGTGCGCCGCACCATGGGCATCGCGAGCCTCGGAGGAGCGACCCTCGACAACGAGGAGAACTACCTCATGAAGAAGCTCTACACGGCCATGGGCGCGATCCAGATCGAGAACCAGGCCCGCATTTGACACTCCTCCACGGTTCCCGGTCTGGGGACCTCGTTCGGCCGCGGTGGGGCCACCACCTTCCTCCAGGACCTGCAGAACGCTGACTGCATCCTGATCGAGGGCTCGAACATGGCTGAGGCCCACCCGGTGGGCTTCCAGTGGGTCATGGAGGCGAAGCGGCGCGGTGCGACGATCATCCACGTCGACCCGCGCTTCACGCGGACGTCGGCCGTGGCGGATCTGCACGTCCCGATCCGGGCGGGCTCCGACATCGCCTTCCTGGGCGCGCTGATCAATTACGTCCTGAGCAACGAGCTGGACTTCCGTGAGTACGTCGTGGCCTACACCAACGCCCCGGCGATCATCGACGAGGGCTTCCAGGACACCGAGGACCTCGACGGGCTGTTCTCCGGCTTCGACGAGGAGCGCGGTCAGTACGACCCCGAGACCTGGCAGTACGACGGTGCCGAGGCGGCCGCCTCGGCCGGCCAGCGCGACCCGGCGCAGAACGCCGGCGCCGTCCACGACAAGGCTGGGGATGGGAATGGCGGCGAGTCGCACAAGGCGGCTCACGAGACCGCGCGCTCGGAGTCGCACGGCTCCGGTGGCGCGTCGATCAGCAGCAAGCCGAAGCGGGACGAGACGCTGCAGGACCCACGCTGCGTCTACCAGATCCTGAAGCGGCACTTCTCGCGCTACACCCCCGAGATGGTGCAGGAGGTCTGCGGCATCTCCCCGGAGCAGTTCGAGCAGGTCGCACGAGCGCTCACCAGCAACAGCGGGCGGGAGCGGACCTCCGCGTTCTGCTACGCCGTGGGGTGGACGCAGCACAGCGTGGGCGCCCAGATGATCCGGACCGCCTCGATCCTGCAGTCCCTGCTCGGCAACATCGGCCGCCCCGGCGGCGGCATCATGGCATTGCGGGGCCACGCCAGCATCCAGGGCTCGACCGACATCCCGACGCTGTTCAACATCCTTCCGGGCTACCTGCCCATGCCCCACGCTGCTCAGCACCTCGACCTGGAGACCTATGTCGAGAACGACGCGGGCAAGGCGGGCTTCTGGGGCAACATGAAGTCCTACATGGTGAGCCTGCTGAAGGCCTACTGGGGCGACGCCGCCACACCGGAGAACGACTTCTGCTTCGACTACCTGCCGAGGCTGACCGGCGACGCGTCGACCTACACGACCGTCAAGTCGATGATCGACGGCAGCACGAAGGGCTACTTCATCGTCGGGGAGAACCCGGCGGTCGGCTCCAGCAACGGCAAGATGCAGCGGCTGGGCATGGCCAACCTCGACTGGCTCGTGGTTCGCGACCTGCAGATGATCGAGTCAGCGACGTTCTGGAAGGACGGTCCGGAGATCGACACGGGTGAGCTGGTCACCGAGGAGATCGGCACCGAGGTCTTCTTCCTGCCCGCCGCCAGCCATGTCGAGAAGGCGGGGTCGTTCACCCAGACCCAGCGGATGCTGCAGTGGCGCGACAAGGCCGTCGACCCGCCGGGCGACGCGAGGAGCGAGTTGGAGTTCTACTTCCGGCTCGGTCAGGTGATTCGCCGCAAGCTCGCCGCGCAGGTCGGTGAGGACGCACCGGACGAGATGGACCGCCCGCTGCTCGACCTGACCTGGGACTACCCGGTCGACGAGAAGGGCGAGCCGGATGGCCAAGCGGTGCTGCGCGAGATCAACGGCACCGGCCCGGACGGCAAGGCGCTGTCCGCGTACACCGAGCTCAAGGACGACGGGGCGACGGCGTGCGGTTGTTGGATCTACTGCGGCGTGTACGCCGACGAGGTCAACCAGGCCCGGCGGCGCAAGCCGCACTGGGACCAGGACTACGTCGCCTCGGAGTGGGGCTGGGTCTGGCCGGCCAACCGCCGGATCATCTACAACCGGGCCTCTGCCGCGCCGGACGGCTCGCCCTGGAGCGAGCGCAAGAAGTACGTCTGGTGGGACGCCGCGGCCGACGACGGCAAGGGCAAGTGGACGGGCGCCGACGTGCCCGACTTCATCCCCGACCGCGCTCCCGACTACGTGCCCCCGGACGATGCCCGGGGACCGGATGCAATCGCCGGCACCGACCCGTTCATCATGCAGACCGACGGCAAGGCTTGGCTCTACGCACCCCTGGGGATGGCGGACGGGCCGATGCCCGCTCACTACGAGCCGGCGGAGTCGCCGGTGCGCAACCCGCTCTACGCGCAGCAGAGCAACCCTTCCCGGAAGCGGATCGAGAGCTCGGACAACCCGCTCAACCCCAGCCACAGCGAGGTGTTCCCGTTCGTCTTCACGACCTATCGGCTCACCGAGCACCACACGGCAGGAGGGATGAGCCGGACGCTGCCCTACCTGAGCGAGCTGCAGCCCGAGCCGTTCTGCGAGGTCTCCCCCCGCCTGGCGGCCGAGCGTGGCCTCACCCACGGCGACTGGGCGACGATCGTCACGGGGCGCGCCGCCATCGAGGCGCGAGTGCTGGTCACCGACCGACTGCGGTCACTGCGGCTCGGCGACCAGTGGGTCGAGCAGATCGGGCTGCCGTACCACTGGGGCCCGAACGGCATCACGACCGGAGACTCGCCCAACGACCTGGTCAACCTGACGCTCGATCCGAACGTCTACATCCAGGACAAGGTCGGCACCTGTGACATCCGGCCAGGCCGGCGCCCACGGGGCCCGGCGCTGACGGCGTACGTGGCCGACTACCGCCGCCGCGCCGGCATCGACGAGTCCCCTGTGTCCGACGGAGGTCCGAACCGATGAGCATGCTCTCCGACCTCTTCTCCGAGCGGTCCCTGTGGGGACGGCTCGACGACGTCCAGCGCAACGCGGGGCATGAGCCACATCCGCCGCGCAAGGGCTTCTTCACCGACACGTCGGTCTGCATCGGCTGCAAGGCGTGCGAAGTGGCCTGCAAGGAGTGGAACGACGTCCCTGAGGATGGCTACCTGCTCACCGGCATGTCCTACGACAACACCCAGCAGCTCAGCGCGAACACGTGGCGACACGTGGCGTTCATCGAGAAGCCGGTGGACGTGGCACTCCCGGTGGACCTCGGGATGCCGGCGATGGGGGCGCCCGACGGGGCTCTCACGAGCGAGGACCAGGGTGCGGTCTCGGGGGACGCGGGCGTCCGCTGGCTGATGTCGTCCGACGTGTGCAAGCACTGCACCCACGCCGCCTGCCTCGACGTGTGTCCGACCGGCGCGCTCTTCCGCACCGAGTTCGGCACGGTCGTGGTGCAGCCCGACGTGTGCAACGGCTGCGGCTACTGCGTGCCGGCCTGTCCCTACGGCGTCATCGACCTCCGCAAAGAGGACGGCCGCGCCTTCAAGTGCACGCTGTGCTACGACCGGCTCAAGGAGGGTCAGAAGCCCGCCTGCGCGCAGGCCTGCCCGACGGAGTCGATCCAGTACGGCGACCTCGACGAGCTGCGCGAACGCGCCGACCGGCGACTGGCGGAGCTGCACGAGAAGGGGCTCGACGCCGCCCGGCTCTACGGTCGGGACCCGGAGGACGGCGTCGGTGGCGACGGAGCGTTCTTCCTGCTGCTCGACGAACCGGAGGTCTACGGCCTGCCCCCGGACCCGGTGGTGACCACCCGCGACATCGGGTCGATCTGGAAGCACGTGGGCGCTGCGGCGGGAGCGCTCGCGGCGATCGGCGTGGCGTCCTTCCTCGGACGGAGGAGGTGAGCCCGATGCGCGAGCAGTCGATGGTGCCCGAGCCCGAGTTCGAGTCCTACTACGGTCGGCCGATCCTCAAGCAGCCGACGTGGAAGACGCCGGACGTCCCGCTCTACCTCTTCCTGGGCGGACTGGCCGGTGCCTCGTCGCTGCTGGCCGAGGGTGCGGCGCTCAGCGGGCGTCCACAGCTGGAGCGGGTCGCGCGTCTGGCTGCGGCCGGGGGTGCCGCCGCCGGCACCGTCGCGTTGGTGCATGACCTCGGGCGCCCCGAGCGCTTCCTCAACATGCTCCGCGTCTTCAAGCCCACCTCGCCGCTCTCGGTCGGGTCGTTCATCCTGGCGCCCTTCAGCGGGCTCGCCGGCGCCGCTGCCGCCTCGGAGGTCACCGGGATCCTGCCCCGGCTGGGCCGGCTCGCCGGACTCGGAGCGGCAGCCTTCGGTCCGCCGCTGGCGACCTACACCGCGGCACTGGTCGCGAACACCGCCGTGCCGGCCTGGCACGAAGCGCACCGCGAGCTGCCCTTCGTCTTCGGCGGGTCGGGCGCACAGGCGGCCGGCGGCCTCGCGATGATGCTCGTGCCGACCGCGCAGACGGGGCCGGCGCGTCGGATGGCGCTCGCGGGCGCCGCGGTCGAGATCGTCGCCGCCGAGCAGATCCTCAAACGGGGGCTCGTCGCCGAGCCGTACCGGATCGGCAGGCCCGGCAAGCTGATGAGGATCGCCCGCAACGCGACCGCGGCGGCGTCGGTGCTCACGGTCCTCGGGGGCCGCTCCCGGATCCTGTCGGCGGTTGCGGGGGCGACCTACCTCTCCGCCTCGCTCGCCACCAGATTCGGGGTCTTCGAGGCAGGGCTCGTCTCGGCGAAGGATCCGAAGTACGTCGTCGTGCCACAGAAGGCACGGCAGCACCAGCCCTTGTGACGTCCAGCGTGACCTCGAGGTCACGCTGGACGTCACAACGACCCGCTGGTGTGCGCTGGCATGCTGACAAGGTGACCGCGAGAGCCCCCGCCGCCTCCACACTCCGTCTCACTCAGTACGCCGCCGGCGGCGGGTGCGCCTGCAAGGTCCCTCCCGGTGAGCTCGAGCGGGTGCTGGCCGACCTCACGCCGGCGCCGTCCGGAGAGCTGCTCGTCGGCGCGGAGAACGGTGACGACGCGGCCGTCGTGCGGCTCTCCGAGGATCGCGCGCTCGTGATGACGACCGACTTCTTCACCCCCGTCGTCGACGACCCCTACGACTGGGGCCGGGTCGCGGCGACCAACGCGGTGAGCGACGTCTACGCCATGGGCGGGGAGCCGATCGTGGCCGTCAACCTGCTGACGTGGCCGCGCGACCGGATCGGGTTCGAGCTGGCCGCCGAGGTGCTCCGCGGGGGAGCCGACGTCGCGGCGGCGGCCGGCTTCCACCTCGCCGGCGGACACAGCATCGACGACCCTGAGCCGAAGTACGGGCTGGCGGTCACCGGCATCGCCGACCCGGCCCACCTCCTCCGCAACGACGCCGGGCGGGCCGGCGTACCCCTGACCCTGACCAAGCCGCTCGGCCTCGGCGTGCTCAACAACCGTCACAAGGCGACGGGTGAGGTCTTCCCCGAGGCGATCGAGACCATGACCGCGCTCAACCGTGAGGCCTCGCGCGCCGCGCTCGCGGCCGGCGCGGTCTGCGCGACCGACGTGACCGGCTTCGGGTTGCTCGGCCACCTCTTCAAGATGGCCCGCGCGAGCGGGGTGTCGGCGGTCGTCGACGCCGCGGCGGTGCCCTACCTCGAGGCCGCGCGGGCGTCGTACGCCGCCGGCTTCGTGCCCGGCGGCAGTCGCCGCAACCTCGACTGGGTGCGACCGCACACCTCCGCGAGCGTCTCGGAGGACGAGCTGGTGCTCCTCGCGGATGCGCAGACCTCCGGCGGCCTGCTGGTCGCGGGAGAGGTGCCGGGGTATCCGGTCATCGGCGAGCTCGTGCCGCGCGGGGAGGCGGTCCTGGTCGTCCGCTGACATGCCCGCACCGCATCCCGGGCACTGGGAGCCGTCAAACCACGGACAGCCACGGGAGGTTGCGATGAAGGGCAAGCTGGCGGTGCTCGCCGGTGTCGGCGTCGGCTACGTGCTGGGCGCGAAGGCCGGCCGGCAGCGGTACGAGCAGATCCGCACGAGTGCGACGAAGCTCTGGCAGAGCCCAGGTGTCGCCCAGCAGCGGCACAAGGCCGTCGACCTGGCCAAGGAGCAGGCGTCCGCCGCCAAGGGCGCCGTCACGGAGGTCGTGGCGGACAAGATGCACAAGTCCTCCGGCGACTCCGGCGACTCCGGCGACTCGTCGAGCGCATCCTCGCCGCACAGCGTGTCGGCCAACGACCTGCCCGACGCGCCCAGCTACCCGGTCTGACGTCGGTCTGAGGGTGGGGGGACGGTCGCTACGCCCACGCGGTCGGGATCGCCCTCCTGCTCGGCGCGGCCGGATCGCCGGGTCCGAGGAGGCTCCCACGATGATCCTCCGTGGCGCACCCTAGTGTTCAGGCCGTGACCAGCTCAGGTGCCCGACCGACCGACGTCCTCCGCCTCGCCGCCGTGGTGGGAGCGCTGGGCGTCGTCTTCGGCGACATCGGCACCAGCCCCATCTACACGCTGCAGACCGTGTTCAACCCCGACGACCCGCACCCGGTGCCGGTGAGCACCGACAACATCTACGGCGTCGTCTCGCTGATCTTCTGGTCGGTGACGCTGGTGGTCACGATCACCTACGTCTCGCTCGTGCTCCGCGTCGACAACGACGGGGAGGGCGGGATCATGGCCCTCATCACCCTGTTGCGCCGCTGGGCCAGCACGCGGAGGACCCGCCTGCTGCTCGTGCTGGCGGCCCTCGGCATCTTCGGCGCGTCGCTGTTCCTGGGCGACAGCATGATCACCCCGGCGATCTCGGTGCTCTCGGCGGTCGAGGGCCTCAAGACGGTCGACGCGTCGCTGGCCGAGTGGGTCGTGCCCATCACGGCGGTCATCATCCTGGTCCTCTTCCTCGTGCAGCGCTTCGGCACGGCGGCCGTCGGACGTGCCTTCGGGCCGGTGATGATCGCCTGGTTCACGACGATCGGCGCCCTGGGCATCTGGGGCATCGCCAAGGAGCCCGGCATCCTGCGCGCGCTCCTCCCGACCTACGCCGTCGGCTTCCTGGTCGGCCACTTCCACCTGGCGTTCTTCTCGCTCGCGGCCGTCGTGCTGTCGGTGACGGGAGCCGAGGCGCTGTATGCGGACATGGGCCACTTCGGCCGCAAGCCGATCTCGGTCGGGTGGCTGTTCCTGGTTTTCCCGGCGGTGACGTTGAGCTATCTCGGCCAGGGTGCCCTGATCCTGCACGACAGCGCGAACCTCTCGGCCCCCTTCTTCCTGCTCAGTCCCGACTGGGGCCGGATCCTCCTGGTGCTGCTGGCGACGGCCGCGACCGTCATCGCGGCCCAGGCCGTCATCACGGGCGCCTTCTCGGTCGCCTCGCAGGCCGGTCAGCTCGGCTACCTGCCGCGGCTGAGGATCCTGCACACCTCGCACGAGACGCACGGCCAGATCTACGTCCCGTTCATCAACTGGCTGCTGCTGGCGGCGGTGATGACGCTTGTCTTCGCCTTCCGCTCCTCGGCCGGGCTCGCCTACGCCTACGGCATGGCGGTCACGGGCACCATCACGATCGTCACGATCCTGTTCTGCTACGTCGCCTACCACACCTGGCGGATGCCCAAGGTGCTGCTCTTCGCGATCGTCGCGGTCCTGCTCTCGCTCGACCTCCTCTTCGTCGCCGCCAACATGACGAAGATCGTGCACGGCGCCTGGCTGACGATCGCGATCGCGCTCGCCGCGTTCACCGTCATGACGACCTGGCAGCGCGGCAGGGAGCTGGTCACTGCGCGCCGGCAGGCGATGGAGGGGCAGCTGACCGACTTCGTCACCGAGCTGGCACGACAGCCCGAGGGCGCTCATCTCGTCGACGGCACGGCCATCTTCCTCAACCGCGGCCGCGAGACCCCGCTGGCGTTCCGCGCCAACGTCGAGCACAACCACGTCCGGCACCGGCATGTGCTCGTCGTCGAGGTGCTCACCGAGGCTGTGCCGCGGGTGGCGCCGGCCGACCGCGCGGAGGTCAGCGGGCTCGGGCATCCCGAGGACGGCATCACCCAGGTGGTGCTGAGGTTCGGCTACACCGAGACGCCCGACGTGCCGCGGGCGCTCGCGACGCTGACGCCCGAGGAGACCGAGGGGGAGATCGACCTCGACGGGGCGACCTACTTCCTCTCCAAGATCGAGCTCGTCCCGGGCCGGACGCCCGACATGCCGAGGTGGCGCAAGCGGCTCTTCGTGGCCACCTCCCACATCACCGCCGACGCCGCCGACCACTTCCTACTGCCGCGTGACCGGACGGTGATCATGGGCTCCCACGTCGAGGTCTGAGGGGGCGGCAGCGGGCGCACCGTCGAGTCGACCGGCGCCCGCCTTCGCCGAAGCCCCGGACTCAGCCCTGCACCGGGATCGTCGCCGGCTTCGACGGAGCGACGCCGGTGTGGGCGGTGAAGGTGAAGGTCACGTCCGAGGCGCCCGCGGGCAGGGCGGTCGGCAGGGTGAGCGTCGCGGTCTGCTCCTCCTTGACGTCGAACGAGACCGAGCCCAGCGAGAGCGAGGTCCCACCTGAGGTGGCGGCGACGCTGCCGGAGCAGCCGCCGTGGCCGGTGCCACAGCTGATCTGCACCGCCGCATGATGGTCGGCCGTCGGCTGGATGGTCGTGCTGATCACGTTGAGCACGGAGGGGAAGAGGACACCGGTGGGCGTGTTGTCGCCCTGCGGGTCGAAGCAGCCGTCGAACTCGTACGCCGGGTTGGTGACGGTGCGACCGGCCGTGTCGGTCATGGTCATGAAGCCGACCAGCTTGCTGGGCGCCCCGGCGGTGTAGCAGCCGTTGCTGTGCACGTTGAGCTCGAACTTGCCATAGCCCTCGGTGGGCATCGGCACCTCGGGGTCGGTCCAGCCCATGAGGCAGGTCCAGTCGCCGCCGGGGCCGACGTCGGGCAGGGCGGCGCCGCCCTTGTCGCACATGGCCTTGGCGTGCAGCGAGGCCGGGGTCACGGTGCGTCCCTGGAGTGCTGCTCTCTGGGCGTAGAGGTGGGCGAAGGTGACCGGCAGGGAGCGCTCGAGGCGCGCCCTGGTGACCGAGCTCGGGCCGCTGTTGACGGCGAAGGCGGCGGCGCCGATGGCCACGACGGCGACGAGTGCGGTGAGGAGGGAGATGACGGTTCGACGCATGGTCAGCCTTCCGTGATGTCGCGACGGCGGAGGATCAGGTAGGCGAGCGCGAGCGTGATCACGCACCAGCCCGCGCTCGTGACGACGCCCTCGACGAGCGGTCGCGTGAACCTCGGGTCGGTCAGGAGCCCGTGCCAGGCCTCGAAGGTCGTGCTGAGCAGCAGGGGACGGATCGGCTCGACGCCGCCGAGTGCGCCGACCAGCTGCATCACCATGCCGATGACCACGGGAGCGGCGATGCCGGCGGCCGGGTTGCGGGTCCACACCGACAGCAGGATGGCCACGCAGGTGAAGGCGAGCATCCCCGGCAGCATGGTGGCCCAGGAGGCAGAGACGAGGCTGAGCGCGCGGCTCGGCGCGATGAGCTGGCCGGACAGGCCGGTCAGCGGATGCCGGCCTGCGATGAGCACGCTGCTGGCGATCGTCGAGACCGAGAGCACCACCAGCGTGGCGATCGCGAACAGCACGGCCGCGGCGGTCTTGGCGGCGAAGATCCGCCCCCTGCTCGTCGACCGCGTCAGGACGGTCTTCCACGTGCCGTGCTGGTCCTCGCTGGCGAAGATGTCGCCGGCGACGATCGCCGTCAGCAGCGGCAGCACCCACTGCGCCGCGAACCCGAGGATGAGCAGCGCGAGGGCGAAGCCGTTCTCCGTGGCGAACCGCCCGAAGAGCGTGTCCTTCGGTGGACGGGACTGGCCGTGGATGATGACGACGACCGGGAGCGGGCCGAGCAGGGCGCCGATCAGCACGGCCTTGGCACGCCACTGGTGCGCCAGCTTGCGCAGCTCCCAGCGCAGGACCGCGCCCGTGCCGACGCGGCGCGCCTCGGTCTGGACCCCATGCTGGGTCGTCGTGGTGAGGGCGGTCATCCGGCTGCCTCCAGAGGCTCGTCGGTCTCGTCGGTCAGCATGAAGAACAGGGCCTCCAGCGGCGTCTCGGTCGGGGTGAGGGCACGCAGGTCGATGCCGGCGGCGACCAGCGCGGCGACGTACGCCGAGACGGCGTGCTGCGGGCCCGTCACACTCAGGCCGCCCTCCTCGTCGTCGGCCTCCACCCGCACGGCGTGACCCTCGGCGAGGCGTACGGCGGCCGCGTCGTCGCTGGTGCGCAGCGCGTGTCCCGGGTCCGGGGCCATCGTGCGCAGCTCCGCGATCGTGCCGTGGAAGGCGACCGCGCCGCGGCGCATGATCGTGACGTTGTCGCAGATCTCCTCGACCTCGTCCATGTGGTGGGAGCTCAGCAGCACCGTGAGGCCGCTCGCGGCGAGCCGCTTCACGAGTGCTCGCATGTCCCGGATGCCGGCAGGGTCGAGCCCGTTGGCGGGCTCGTCGAGCACCAGGAGCCGGGGCTCACGCAACAGGCTCGCCGCGACACCGAGGCGCTGGCGCATGCCGTAGGAGTAGCCGCCGACCTTGCGGTCCGCCCGGTCGGAGAGGTCGACGAGCTGCAGGATCTCGTCGATGCGGCCGGGCGTGGTGCCGCCGTCGAGGAGTGCCAGGCCCTCGAGGTTCTGGCGGCCGGTCAGGTAGGGGTAGAACCGCGGGCTCTCGATGAAGCCGGCGACGCCGTCGAGGACGCCGACCCCTGCCTCGTGCCAGGTCCTGCCGAAGATGCGGATCGTGCCGGAGTCGGGCCGGATCAGGCCGAACAGCATGCGCAGGAAGGTGGTCTTGCCCGCACCGTTCGGCCCGAGCACGCCGTACACCTCCCCGGAGGCCACGTGGATGGTGATGTCGTCCACCGCGCGGAGCGACCCGTAGGTCTTGGTCACTCCCTGCGCGTCGACGGCGAGCTCTCGAGTCATGGATCGGGACCGTACGGACGCGGGGATGAAGGCCGGATGAATGCCCACGTTCGTCGCCTGCGCCGGCGGCCCCGGTGCTGGCAGCACGCCTCGCCGTCTTGTTGTGCGGGTCTCGGCCGCCTACTGTGGGGGAGTTACGGCACTTCAGAAGCGGGTGCTCAACTCTGGCCGACAGGTTTCGCCATGCGAGCCACGTTGACATTCGAGTGCGATGCGCCGACGGCGCAGGTGCACATGGGCGGCGATCTCGACCTCAGCACCGGTGTCCTCCTGACGGACGCGTTCGCGTGTCTGGAGCTGTCGGGGTGCACCCGCTTGGAGGTGGACGCCGACGACGTGACGTTCATCGACGCCTACACGCTGGCGCTGCTTCGAGCTGAGCAGCGCCGGCTCCGGGAGTCGGCGGGCGACCTCCGGGTCACCGCCGGATCGTCCTACTACCGGCTGGTGTGCGGGCTGGCGGAGTATCAGACGCTCCAGCCCGGCTCGGACCATGTGTTCCGCCACGACCGCACGGCTACGACGCGAGCGGCAGCAGCACCGACGCGGTCATGCCCGCGCCGTGCTCGCAGGCGACCATGATCGCGTTGCCGTGGGCGACGTGCTCGCCGGCGTGACACAGGCGCAGCTGTCCGCCGGCGGCCGTGACGAGCTCCTCCACGAGACTCAGTCCGAGCCCCGAGCCCGGCCGGCTGCGGGCCTCCGGCGACCGGGTGAAGCGGCGCGGGGCGCTGGCCAGCATGTCGGCGGACATGCCGGGACCCGCGTCGGTGACGGTGATGACGACGTGGTGTCCCGCGAGGCGGATCGCCACCTCGACGGGCGCTCTGCCGTGGGTGAAGGCGTTCGAGACCAGGTTCGTCACGATCCGGTCGACCGCCCGCTCCGGCAGGGCGACTCTCGCCGCACCGGCTGCTGCGTCGGGCGTCGACGCGGTGAGCCGGCGTTCGGGGTGGGCGGCATGCTCACGCTCGACCACGGCTTCCGCGACGGCGATGGCATCGGCCGAGCCCGGCCCCGTCGGAGTGCCGAGCTCGAGAAGGTGCTGGGCGAGCTCGGTCAAACGGTCGAGGTCGACGGCGAGCTCGTCGAGCACGCGCTCGTGCTCCTCGACGCTGCGGGTGCGGCGGCGAGCCAGCTGGATCCGGGACTTCAGCAGCGTGAGGGGCGTGCGGAGCTCATGGCTGGCGTCGTTGACGAACCGGCGCTCGCGGACCATCGAGGCCTCGAGTGCGCCGAGCATCTCGTTGAGCGTGTGCCCGAGCCGCGTGACCTCGTCGTCGCGTCCTTCCGGCACGTCGAGCCGGAGGTCGCTGGTCGTGCCGACGGCGATCTCGGCGGCGCGGCTGCGGTAGCGCTCCACAGGACGCAGCGCCGCGCGCGCGAGCTGGTTGCCGACGACGGCGGCCACCGCGAGCGAGCCCAGCCCCGCCAGCACCAGCTGCGCGACGAGCTCGCGCAGCGCCTCGTCGCGATGGTCTCGGCGCACGGCCACGAGCAGGAAGCGACTCTGGGGAAGGCGGCTCACGCGGACGCGGTACGGCGTACGGTCGTCCTCCAGGATGCTGCCCACGTCGTAGGTCTTGGCGCCGCTCGTCGGCAGGCGGCTCGCCTGGAGCAGCCGGTGGTCCGGAGCGGGGCCGCCGGCGTCCAGCACGTCACCGCCGGAGGACAGCACCTGCCAGCCGGCACCCGTGGCGTCCGCGGAGGGGGAGTTGACGTCGCCGGCCGGGCCGACCAGCGGCTGGATCGCCGCCGCCGCGTTGGCGAGCTCACTGTCGAGGCCGCGGTCGAGGGCGTACTGCACGCGCCAGTAGACGACCACGCCGGCCAACGAGAGCAGGACCAGCATGGCGACCACGAAGCCGGCGACCAGGCGAGTCCGCAGCGGGAGCCGGCCGAGCCGGTCCCTGATCAACTGGTCTCCATGCGGTAGCCGGCACCGCGCACCGTGGTGATGGTCTGCTTCCCGAAGGGCTTGTCGATCTTGGCGCGGATCGTGGCGAGATGGACGTCGATGACATTGCTGCGCAGATCCGTCTCGCCGTCCCAGACCTCGTCGAGGATGGTGAAGCGCGAGACCACCTTGCCGGCGTTCGCGGCCAGCAGGAAGAGGATGTCGAACTCGCGCGCGGACAGGTCGATGTCGGTGCCGGCACGCGTCACGCGGCGGGCACCGGCGTCGACGACCAGGTCGCCGACCTCGACGACGTCGGAGGCGTCGTAGGTCGACCGGCGGTGCAGCGCCCGCAGCCGCGCCAGCAGCTCGTCGACGTCGAACGGCTTGGGCAGGTAGTCGTCCGCTCCCGCATCGAGACCGCTGATCCGGTCGCGCACGTCGCCTCGGGCGGTCAGCATGAGGACCGGGGTGGTCAGCCCGAGGTCGCGCAGCCTGCGGCAGACGGTCACGCCCTCCTGGCCGGGGAGCATCCAGTCGAGCAGCAGGACGTCGTAGGTGCCCTCGAGCGCCTGCGCGTACGCCGCCCGGCCGTCGTGCACGACCTCGACGGCCCAGCCGGCCTCCTCCAGCGTCTGGGCCAGCACCGCCGCCAGGCGGACGTCGTCCTCGGCGACGAGGACCCTCGGCGCGGCGCTCACTCCGCCAGCAGCCGGAGCAGCTCGTCCCGGGTGTGACGGGAGTAGTCGACGATGCCCCTCTCCTCCGCGGCCACCTGCAGGGCCGTCAGCGTCCAGGTCGCGTCGGGCGTGGCATGCGAGCCAGGTCCGGGTGCCTCCCCGGTCGCCGCCTCAGCGATGGTCTGCTCCAACCGGCCCAGCTCGGTGGCGGGCGCCACCGCAACCCCGGTGGTCTCGGCGAGCTCGCCGACCTCGACCGCCGGCGGCGACCCCCCAGGGGCAGCCCGGTCAGCCGAGGCCCCCAGCGCCTTCTCGAACCGCGTGCGGAGCTTGTCGAGCCGGCGCTGGCTCTCGCGCGCCTCGGCCTTCCAGCGCTGGGCCTTCGCCTTCCACCGGTCTGCCTTCGCCTGCGCCTTGCCCAGCTCGGCCGTGAGACTGTCGATCTCGCGCTGAGACTTCTTCTTGCCCACCTCGGTCTCCTCTCCGGACGCCTCGATCAGACCACACCGGTGGTGGGTGGCGGAACCGGCCCGGGGTAGCGGCGCGCCGGTGCGGGTACCGCGGGAGGAGACGCAACGTGCCGCACGTCAAGGAGGTTCGGACCATGCCCGGCAAGCAGGAGCTGCCCTCGACCCTCGAGCGCTCGCCCAAGAAGGCGCAGCGGACCTGGATCGAGGCACACGACTCTGCGGTGAAGGAGTACGGCGAGGGCGAACGCGCGCACCGCACGGCGTTCAGTGCCCTGAAGCACAGCTTCGAGAAGGTCGGCGACCACTGGGAGCCGAAGGCGAAGAAGGGACCGTCGGACAAGCAGGCGGCGAAGTCCGGGGCCGCGGCACGGCGGGGCGGCGAGACGTCGGAGGGCGTCGACGCGAACGCCACCAAGTCCCATTTGATGGAGGTCGCCCGCAGGCTCGACGTCGCGGGCCGCTCGAAGATGAGCAAGGACGAGCTGGTCGAGGCGATCAAGAAGGCGAATCGGAGGAAGTCGGCTCAGGCGAGGAGCTGACTCAGGCGCGCTGCTGACTCGGCCGCGCCTGCCTGCGTCCGACCCGTCACCGGACCCGCACGACGTTGGTGCGCGCCGCCTTGTCGTGCAGTGCCTGACGCTTGTCGTCCCACAGCGGCCACAGGTAGTTGAGCAGCGAGAAGACCGACGCCGCCAGGGTCAGCAGGGCGAACACGGCGAACGAGCCGGATGCGAACGCCAGCAGCGTCAACAGGTTGGCGATCAGCACCTGCACGGTGACCCGCAGGGCGATCGCACCCCACGGCAGACGCCCTGGGGTGTCCCGCAGCCGCACGCGCAGCCCGACGGCGAGCTGCCCCACGGTGGCGCCCCGCCAGCGCAGCAGCACGCCGAAGTAGAGCAGCCCCACCACCAGGGACGGCAGGAACAGGCCCAGAGCGTGGTCGTGGAAGGCCTTCGCCATCCCGTCGAGGAACAACCCGAACTGCGGATCGGACGGGGTCGCGTCGGAGCGGCGCTGCAGCTCGTCGCTCAGCGTCTGGAGGTCACGCTGCAGGTCGGCTTGGGAGCGCACGGAGATCAGGTCGGCGACGATGCCGACGATGACCGTGTCGATGAGATAGCCCAGGACACGCCACCACCAGCCCGCCAGCGGCTGCCCATCCGGTGTCGTCGGACCGGGCCGAGCCGCGCGGACGCCGTACGGCGCCCCGAAGGGCTGCACCCGCCTCTGGCCGAAGGGCTGGCCATACGGCGCCGGCGCTGGCTGCACGGGCGCGACGTGCTCGGTCCAGGCGGTGCCGTCCCAGTAGCGCAGCATCGGCGGCTGACCGGGCGTCGGACCAGCGGGGTCGGGATGCCAGCCGGGCGGGATCTGTGTCACGCGGGGAACGTAACGCACGAGTGGGACGATCCGGTGCGCTGACGCACCGATGGGTCGGGGTAGTGTGGGCCCGCCAGTCGTGCTCCACCTCGTGGAGTCAGGGAACCCGGTGAGAGTCCGGGACTGACGCGCAGCGGTGAGGGTGACGGCCGGAGCACGCCACCACGGCAGCCACTGGAGCGCCTCGCTCCGGGAAGGCGCTCCGCGCCGGACGATCCCGAGTCCGAAGACCTGCTGGTCCTAGCGGCAACCGCCGCCAGGTCTCCGCGGGTCCCGCGCACGGGCCCCTGACCAGAACAGGTGCCTGTCATGACCGGCGTGACACCCCCGCTCGCCACCGCCCGCACTCGCGAGGACCGCTGTCCCGGCGCGCTCCGACCCTGGCACGCCGAGGACGGCCTCCTCGTGCGGCTGCGCCTCGTCGGAGGACGCGTGAGGACCGACGCGTTGCGGGCGCTCGTCGCGGTCGCCGAGCGGTACGGCGACGGGCGGGTCCACCTCACCGGACGGGCCAACCTGCAGCTGCGAGGGCTGCCGGGCGCTCGTGGCTGTCTCGACGGCCCGCTCGACGGCGCCGTCCTGGCCGCCCTCGAGGCGACCGGCCTCCTGCCGACGCGCACCCACGAGCTGGTGCGCAACGTGATGGTCTCGCCGCAGACCGGTCTGGCCGGCGGCCGCGCCGACCTGCGGCCGGTCGCGCTCGACCTCGACCGACTGATCCGCGCGGACCCCCGCCTGGCCACGCTGCCCGGGCGCTTCCTGTTCGTCCTCGACGACGGTCGCGGCGATCTCGTCGACCGCTCCTGCGACCTCGGGCTGGTCGCGCTCGACAGCGGCACCGCGCAGCTGCGGGTGGGCGACGGCTGGGGCGAGGTCGTCGCGCTGCCCGAGGCCGCCGCGGCTCTCGTCGGCCTCGCGGACTCGTTCGTCCACCGCCGGGGGAGCGGCCCGACGGCGCCCTGGCACGTCGTCGAGCTCGAGTCGCCCCTCGCGGCGGGATCGCCGCCCGCGGCCGGCGTACCCGAGCCGATCGGTGCGCTGCCCATCGGCGACGTGCCCGGCGGCCGTCACCTCCCCGCCGGCGACGGCCTGGACCGGCTCGTGCTCGAGCAGATCGGTTCCGGCGTGTCAGAGGTCGTCGTCACACCATGGCGTGGCGTCCTGATCCCTGCCCCCGAGACCAGGAACGGTCGCGCCGATGCCTGAGCTGCATGACACCGGGCGCGGGCTGCGTCGGCCGCAGCGCCACTATCCGTACGTCGACAGCGGACCCGCCATCTACGTCGACTCCTTCGCCACGATCCGACGTGAGGCCGACCTGAGTGCGGTGCCGGCGGATGCCGAGAAGCTGGCCGTCCGGATGATCCACGGCAGCGGCCAGGTCGACCTCGCCGACGACCTCCTCGTCCATCCACGGCTCGTCGCCGCCGCACGCGCCGCGCTCGAGGCCGGTGCGCCGATCCTGTGCGACGCCACCATGGTGGCGACCGGCGTCACCCGCAGCCGCCTGCCGCGGGACAACGAGGTGCTCTGCCTCCTCAACGACCCGCGGGTGCCGGACCTGGCCCGGGCGTGGGGCACGACGCGCACGGCGGCAGCGGTCTCCCTGTGGGAGCCGCGCCTGGAGGGAGCGGTGGTCGCGATCGGCAACGCGCCGACCGCCCTGTTCCACCTGCTCGAGATGATCCTCGACGGCGCTCCGCGGCCTGCGGCGCTGGTCGGCTGCCCCGTGGGCTTCATCGGCGCCGCCGAGTCGAAGCAGGCCCTCATCGACTTCTCTTCCGAGCACGGCATCGACCTGCCCTACGTGACCGTCCGCGGCCGCCGCGGCGGGTCGGCGATGACGTCCTCCGCACTCAATGCGCTCGCCCAGGAGACCGAATGAGCACCACGCACGCGACCGGCGGCACCGGCCGCTTCCACGGGGTCGGCGTCGGGCCGGGCGACCCCGAGCTGATCACGCTGAAGGCGGCCCGCCTCATCGCCGACGCAGACGTGGTCGCCTACCACGCCGGCGTCGGCAAGGAGTCCCACGCGCGGCGCATCGCTGCCGGGGTCCTTCCCACGGGCGTCATCGAGGAGCAGCTGACCTACCCCGTCACGACCGGTGCGACCGAGCACCCGGGCGGGTACGCCGGCGCCCTCGCCGACTTCTACGAGGAGTCGGCCGCCCGGCTCGCCGCGCATCTGGACGCCGGTCGCGACGTCGTACTGCTCGCCGAAGGGGACCCGCTCTTCTACGGGTCCTACATGTACATGCACGACCGGCTCTCCGAGCGCTACCCGACCGAGATCGTGCCCGGAGTGCCCGCGTTCGTGGCGGCGACCGCCGTCGCGGCGAGTCCGCTCGTGCGGCAGACCGACGTGCTGACCGTGCTGCCCGGGACGATGCCCGAGCCGGAGCTCGCCCGACGGCTGGCCGACACGGACGCCGCGGTCATCATGAAGCTCGGCCGGACCTTCCCTGCCGTCCGTCGTGCACTGGAGGCATCGGGCCGGCTCGACCACGCGCTCTACGTCGAGCGGGCCTCGATGGCCGAGCAGCGCTGGCTGCCGGTCGCCGAGGTCGACGCCGACTCGGTGCCCTACTTCTCGCTCATCGTCGTCACCGGCGACTCGCTGAACGGCCGCCGGTCGCGGGAGGGCGCCGGGGGTCTCGATACGCCCTCGCCCAAGGGCTCGGGCTACTCGACCAGCGATTCCGTTGGTCGAGTAGCGAGCGCCAGCGATCCCTTTGGTCGAGTAGCGAGCGCCAGCGAGCGTATCGAGACCCCTCCCGCCGAGCTGCTCGTCGTCGGGCTCGGCCCGGGGCCGGAGGGCTGGCTGACGCCGGAGGCGTCGGCGGCGTTGGCCGAGGTCGACCACGTCGTCGGCTATGCGCCCTACGTCGCGCGGGTGCCCCAGCGGGTCGGTCTGGTGCGGCATGCGTCGGGCAACACCGTCGAGGTCGACCGGGCCCGGCACGCGCTCGAGCTGGCCAAGGCGGGGGAGCGGGTCGCGGTGGTCTCCGGCGGTGACGCAGGGGTCTTCGGCATGGCGGCGGCGGTGTATGAGGCGGCCGAGGATCCGGCGTACCACGGCGTCCCGATCCGCGTCCTGCCGGGCGTCAGCGCCGTCCAGGCGGTCGCGGCCCGCGCGGGCGCGCCCATCGGGGCGGACTTCGCCGTGATGTCGCTCTCCGACCGGCTCAAGCCGTGGACGGTCGTGGACCGGCGGCTGCGCGCGGTGGCGGAGGCCGACCTGGTGCTGGCGATCTACAACCCGGCCTCGCGATCGCGCACCGATCAGATCGCAACCGCACGCGACGTCCTCCTCGAGCATCGCAAGCCCGACACCGTGGTCATCGTCGGCCGCGACGTCGGCCGGGCGGAGGAGTCGCTGACGGTGACCACGCTGGCCGAGCTGGACCCGGCGACCATCGACATGAAGTGTCTCCTCATCGTGGGCGCCGAGGGCACCCGGGTGAGCCGCGCGGGCGTGTGGACGCCGAGGTACGTCCGGTGAGGGCTCCTCAGGTGGTGCACTTCGTCGGCGCCGGTCCCGGCGCGGCCGACCTGCTCACCGTCCGCGCGACGCGCCTCCTCGCTGCGGCGGAGCTCGTGCTCTTCCCGGGCACCTATCTCGATCCCGAGGTCCTCGCTCTGGTCGGGCCGTCGGCCGAGCTGGTGGACACCCAGGACCTGGACCTCGACGAGATCACCGGCCGGTTGGTCGAGGCGCACCGGGCACGCCGTGACATCGTCCGGCTCGTGTCGGGAGATCCGTCGGTCTACTCGGCGCTCACGGAGCAGACCCGGCGGCTCGACGCGGCCGGGGTGCCGTGGGACGTCACCCCGGGGGTGCCGGCGTACGCCGCGGCGGCCGCCCTCGTCGGCCGCGAGCTGACGGTCCCGCTGCTCGCCCAGTCGGTGGTGCTGACCCGCGCGCAGGCGCGGTCCACGGCGATGCCGCAGACCGAGTCCCTCGCCGCGTTCGCCGCGACCCGGGCCACCCTCGTGCTGCATCTGGCCATCACCCGGATCCGCGGTCTGATGGGGGAGATCGAGCCCGACTACGGCCCCGACTGCCCGGCGGTCGTCGTCCACCGCGCGAGCCAGCCCGACGAGCTGGTCCTGTCGGGGACGGTGTCCACGATCGCGGATGCGGTCGAGCAGGCCGGGTTGCGGCAGGCGGCGGTGATCCTCGTCGGCCGTGCCCTCGAGCCGGGGGTCGCCGAGGGTGGGGAGTCGTTTCTGTACGACGCCGCGCGCGACCGCGCGCCCAAGGTGAAGCGGTGATCGGGCGGTGACGTCCGGGGTCAGGGATCTCTACGACGTCATCAACCGACGCCGCGACACCCGACGGGAGTTCACCGGCGAGCCTGTCGCCGACGACGTGCTCGAGCGGGTCCTCTCGGCGGCGCACTGTGCGCCGAGCGTCGGGATGAGCCAGCCGTGGGACTTCGTCCTGGTGCGCGACCCGGTCACGCTGCGGGCGTTCCACGACCATGTGGCCGAGGAGCGCGCCGCGTTCGCCGCGTCGCTGACGGGGGAGCGAGCGGCGGCGTTCGAGCGCATCAAGGTCGAGGGGATCCTCGAGTCGGGCCTGGGGATCGTCGTCGGCTACGACCCGACGCGCGGCGGCCCGCAGGTGCTCGGGCGGCATGCGATCGCGGACGCCGGACTCTACTCGGTCGTGTGTGCCATCCAGAACCTCTGGCTGGCGGCGACAGCGGAGGACCTCGGTGTGGGGTGGGTGAGCTTCTACCGCGAGGAGCACCTCGCGGGACTGGTGTGTCTGCCCCACCATGTGCGTCCGGTCGCCTGGCTGTGCGTCGGCACCGTCAGCCACCTGCCCGACGTGCCGGACCTCGAGCGGTTCGGCTGGCGACACCGGTCGCCGTTGGCGGGGTTCGTGCACCAGGAGCGGTACGGCGCCCTCACCGCGTCAGACTCCACTGGGTGACGGTGCGGGCCGGCGTCCAGCCGGTGAACGAGCCGATCGGGGCGGTCGTCTCGACCGCCAGGCGGGTCAGCTCGCCGCCGTGCTCGCCGTAGGCGGTCGCCAGGAGCTGCTCGGTCTCGAGCGTGACGCCGTGGACCACGAGTCGTCCGCCTGGAACCAGTGCGGTGAGGCAGGCGTCCAGCACACCGGGGATCGTCGCGCCGCCGCCGATGAAGACGGCGTCGGGCAACCGCTGCTGCGCCAGGGCGTCCGGTGCCCGGCCGGTCACCACCTCGAGACCGGGCACGCCCAACGCCGCAGCGTTGCGGCCGATCCGCGCGGCCCGCTCGGGACTGGCCTCGACCGCCGTGGCCGTGCAGGTCGGATGTGCCCGCATCCACTCGATCCCGACGGATCCGGCTCCGGCGCCGACGTCCCACAGGTGCTCGCCGGGGGTCGGTGCGAGTCGGGCGAGCGCCGAGGCCCGCAGGTCTCGCTTGGTGAGCTGTCCGTCGCTCTCGAACGCGTCGTCCGGGAGCCCGGCCACCCAGCCGCCGCGGTGAGGCCCGGCGCAGGCGATCGCGATGACGTTCAACGCGGGCACGTCGTCGGGCGGGGTGGTCACCCAGTCCTCCGCTGACGCCTCGCGACGCCACTCGTCGGGGACTCCCAGGTCGCCGAGGACGGTCATCCGCGAGGCGGCGTACCCCGCCCCGACCAGGAGCCCGGCCACGGTCGGGGGCGTGCTCGCATCCGAGCTGAGCACCAGCACCCGATGGCCCGGCGCGAGCTGACGCAGCAGGGCGTGGGGGTCGCGTCCGACCACCGTGACGACGGTCGTGGTCTCAGCCGGCCAGCCCATCCGTGCCCGGGCGAGCGCGACCGACGAGACGGCAGGCTCGATGCGGACCGCGTCCGGGCCGAGGAGGTCGAGGAGCGTCGTGCCGATGCCCGACACCAGCGGGTCGCCCGACGCCAGCGCCACCACGTCCTGCCCGTCGAGCTCGGCGAGCAGCCGCGGAAGGCCGGCGCGCAGGGGAGTGGGCCAGGGCACGCGGCGCTGGCCCGGCACGTCGGGGAGCAGCGCGAGATGGCGGGCGCCGCCGAGGACGAGGGTCGCGTCGCGGACGAGCGTGCGATGACGCTCCGGGACGCCCGTCCAGCCGTCCGCGCCGATGCCCACCACGATGATCACGCGGGCAGACGCTACCGGCCGGGGTCGCGGACCTCGGCGGGTGTGGCAGACTGCCGCCCAGGCACGAGGTGCCCCAACGACCCAGCCATCGGAGACGGTGGGGACGGCCGGCGGGGAGAATCTGGGAAGCCGGTGAGAATCCGGCACAGGCCCGCTGCGGTGAATCAGGCCTCTCGCACGAGAGGACCTGACAAGTCCGAAGACCGGCCCCGCGCCCGACCAACCACGTTGGCGAATCGAGCGGGAGCCTCACATGCCATTGCACTATCCCTTCTCCGCGGTCCTCGGCTGCGAGGCGGAGCACCTCGACGACATGGGCCTCGCCCTCGTCCTGACCACCATCGCGCCCGAGATCGGCGGCGTGCTGATCCGCGGCGAGAAGGGAACGGCGAAGTCCACGACCGTACGAGCGCTGGCGGCGGTGCTGCCGCCCATCGACGTCTACGCCGCCGACCGCTTCTCGATCGACCCGACCGACCCGTCGACCCTCTCCCCGGACGGGCCGTTCGCTGCCGACGCCGAGGTGGTCAGCCGGCCCGTGCGGCTGGTCGAGCTGCCCGTCGGTGCCACCGAGGACCGCGTCCTCGGGTCGCTGCACCTCGAGCGGGCGCTGTCGAAGGGCGCCGTCGAGTACGAGCCAGGGCTCCTCGCCCGCGCGCACCGCGGCGTTCTCTACGTCGACGAGGTGAACCTCCTCCACGACCACCTCGTCGACGTGCTCCTCGACGCGGCCGCGATGGGCCGCGCCACCGTCGAGCGTGACGGCGTCTCGGTGACGCACCCGGCACGGTTCGTGCTGATCGGCACGATGAACCCCGAGGAGGGCGAGCTTCGCCCGCAGCTGCTCGACCGGTTCGGGCTCACGGTCGAGGTGGCGGCCCCGCGTGACCCGGCGCTGCGGGTCGAGGTGGTGCGCCGGAGGCTGGCGTACGACGCCGACCCCGCCGCCTTCGCGGCCCGCTTCCGCGACTCCGACGCGCTGCTCACCTCGCGCATCGAGGCGGCTCGGGAGAGGCTGGCGAAGGTGCGGCTCGGGGAGCCGGCGCTGCTCAAGATCGCCGAGATCTGCGCCGCCTTCGAGGTCGACGGTCTGCGTGCGGACATCGTCACCGCCCGCGCTGCGCTCGCCCATGCCGCGTGGTCGGGTCGCGACGAGGTGACCCGCGCCGACGTCCGCCGCGCGGCGCTCCTCGCGTTGCCGCACCGGCGCCGGCGCAACCCGTTCGATGCGCCCGGACTCGACGAGTCTCTCCTCGATCGGATCCTCGGCGACGAGGAGCTCCCCCCGGAGCCGCCCGAGCCACCGGGGGGCGGGACGTCCGACGATGTGGCTGCCGGGGCGACCGACTCGCATGACGTGCCGGGGGACGGCGGCGGGGACGGCGGCGGGACGTCAGACGATGTGGCTGCCGAGGCGACCGACTCGCATGACGTCCTGGGGGAAGCCGGCGGGACGTCAGACGATGTGGCTGCTGAGGCGACCGACTCGCATGACCTCCGGCGGGTGGGGGCGGGGACGCCGTTCCGGCCGCGGCTTCTCACCGTCACCGGACTCGGGGACGGCGAGGCGGGCCGACGCAGCCGCGCCCTCGCCTCGACCGGACGACGTGTCGGCGCGCGGCGGGCGGACGGTCCGACGGGGTCACTCGATCTCGTCGAGACGCTCCTCGCTGCCGCGGGGAAGCAGGCGGCGCGCCGAGCAACGGCGAGCCCCGCAGGCGACACAGCGGGCGACACGGCAGGCGACTCACGACGAGTCGAGCTCCGACCCGAGGACCTGCGGGTCGCCGTACGCGAGGGCCGCGAGGCCAACCTCATCCTCTTCTGCGTCGACGCGTCGGGCTCGATGGCGGCGCGCAAGCGGATGACCCAGGTGAAGACGGCGATCCTCTCGCTGCTGCTGGACGCCTACCGCCGACGCGACAAGGTCGGCCTGGTGACGTTCCGCAGGGACGGCGCCGAGGTGGCGCTCCCGCCGACCCGGTCGGTCGACATCGCCGCGACGCGCCTCGAGGAGCTTCCTGCCGGCGGCCGCACGCCACTCGCCGAAGGACTGCTCGAGGCCGCCCGCGTCATCACCCGCGAGCGCCTGCGCGACCCGCGCCTGCGCCCGCTCCTCGTCCTCGTCACCGACGGCCGCGCCACCGGCGGCACCGGCGCCGTCGCCCGCTCGCTCCAGGCGGCCGACCACCTCGCGGGCCTCGGTGTGGCGACCGTCGTCGTCGACAGCGAGATCGGCCCGCTTCGCCTGGGTCTCGCCGCCGAGCTCGCCGGCCGGCTCCGCGCCGAGCACGTTCCGGTCACCGAGGTGAGCGCCGAGGCGCTCACCACGACCGTCCGAAGCCGAGGAGCAGCCTGATGCCGCAGGGACAGCCGACCGCCGTGCCCGACGACGGCCTCACCACCCGGCAGCGCCGCAACCGGCCGTTGCTGGCGGTCCACACCGGCGACGGCAAGGGCAAGTCGACCGCCGCCTTCGGCCTCGCGCTGCGCGGCTGGAACCAGGGATGGCGGATCGGGGTCTTCCAGTTCGTCAAGTCCGCCAAGTGGCGCATCGGCGAGCAGACCGTCCTCGAGCGGCTCGGCCGCCTTCACGAGGAGACCGGCGACGGCGGTCCGGTCGAGTGGCACAAGATGGGCTCCGGCTGGTCCTGGACCCGCAAGCAGGGCGACGCCGAGGACCACGAGACCGCTGCCGTCGAGGGTTGGCAGGAGATCAAGCGCCGGCTGGCCGACGAAACCCACGACCTGCTGGTCCTGGACGAGTTCACCTATCCGATGAAGTGGGGCTGGGTCGACGTCGACGACGTCGTCGACACCCTCAGCACCCGCCCCGGTCACCAGCACGTGGTGATCACGGGACGGTACGCCGACCCGCGGCTCGTCGCCGCCGCCGACCTGGTCACCGAGATGACCAAGGTCAAGCACCCCATGGACGCCGGCCAGAAGGGTCAGAGGGGCATCGAATGGTGAGCCCGGCGTGGTGAGCCTGCCGCGCCTCGTCGTCGCGGCGCCGTCGACCGGCCAGGGCAAGACGACCGTCGCCACGGGGCTCATGGCGGCCCTGCGGGCAGACGGCCCCCACGGGAGGGGCCTGAGCGTGAGTGGCCACAAGGCGGGTCCGGACTACATCGACCCGGGCTATCACGCCCTGGCGACGGGTCGGCCGGGGCGCAACCTCGACCCGCACCTCGTCGGCGAGGAGCTCGTCGTCCCGCTGCTCCTGCACGGCGCGGCCGGCGCGGACATCGCGGTCGTGGAGGGCGTGATGGGGCTGTACGACGGCCGCCTCGAATCCGACGGCTTCGCCTCGACGGCGCACGTCGCGACCCTCACGAGCTCCCCGGTCGTGCTCGTCCTCGACGTCGCGCGCCTGTCCCGCTCGGCCGGCGCCATCGTCGCGGGGATGGCCGCCTTCGACCCCGACGTACGCCTCGCCGGCGTCATCCTCAACCGCGCGCGACCCGGCCGCAACCTCGACGAGATCCGCAGCGCTGTCGAGCGTGCGGGCGTCGCGGTGCTCGGCGCCATCCCGCCCGACGACCGCCTCGCCACACCGTCGCGGCACCTCGGCCTGGTGCCGGCGGCCGAGCGCGACGGCTCGGCCTCGATGGTCGAGCACCTGGGCGAGCAGGTCGCCGCTCACCTGGACCTCGACGCGGTGCTCGCCGTGGCCCGCAGCGCGCCGGACCTCGACGCGACACCGTGGGATCCGACCACGGTCGTGCGCCCCGGTGGAGGAGGCCGGCCGGTCGTCGCCGTTGCAGGGGGGCGGGCGTTCACGTTCCGCTACGCCGAGACCGAGGAGCTCCTCCGCGCGGCCGGATGCGAGGTCGCGGTGTTCGACCCGTTGTCCGACGATGCGCTGCCCCCGGGGACCGCTGGGATCTACCTCGGCGGCGGCTTCCCGGAGGTGTACGCCGCCGAGCTCGCCGCCAACCGCCGCCTGCTCGACGACCTGCGTCACGCCGTCGCGGCCGGCATCCCGACCGTGGCCGAGTGCGCGGGGCTGCTCTATCTCGCCGAGTCACTCGACGGCGTCCCGATGGCAGGCTCCATCCCGGCGCAGGCCGCCATGTCGGACCGGTTGACGCTGCGCTACCCGACCGTGACGGCGGCCTCCGACTCGCTGCTGACACGCGTGGGGGAGCAGGTCACAGGACACGAGTTCCACCGGACGCGGACGTTGCCGCAGAGCGGGGAGGTCGCCGCGTGGACCATCGACGGCGAGGCGACGGGCTTCACCGGACCGACCTGGCACGCGTCGTACCTCCATGTGCACTGGGCCGGCCACCCGCACCTCGCCCAGCGGTTCGCCGACGCGGTCCACGCGGCCACACCCCTCTCGGCCACACCCCACGCGAGCCGGGGAGCCGTCGGGACGTCATGCGACGCGGCTGTCAGAGCAGCCACTTCGCATGACGTCCCCGAGGACGGACAGCCGGCCGATCCACTGCGCCACCACGGCGACGTCGAGGTCGGCGGGGGACTGGTGGACTTCGCGGTGAACGTCTACGCGGGACCCCGCCCGGCGTGGCTCGACCACGCGCTGCACACCGCGATCGACGACTCCGCGTCCTATCCGGACGTCGCGCCGGCCCGCGTCGCGCTCGCCCAGCATCACAAGCGGGAGACCGACGAGGTCCTGGTCACCGCCGGCGCCGCGGAGGCGTTCTCGCTCCTGGCACGGCTGCGCCCGTGGCGGCGCCCGGTGGTCGTGCATCCTCAGTTCACGGAGCCGCATGCTGCCCTCGCGGCGGCGGGGCACGCGGTCACCCCGGTGCTGTGCCGGGCCGAGGACGGCTTCACGCTCGACCCGGCGGCCGTCCCGGAGGACGCGGACCTCGTCGTCGTCGGCAACCCGACCAACCCCACGGGGGTGCTGCATCCGGCCACGACCATCCGCCGACTCCTCCGGCCCGGCCGCCTGGTCGTGGTGGACGAGGCCTTCATGGACGCCGTCCCCGGCGAGATCGAGTCGCTCGCGGGCGAGCGGCTCGACGACGTCCTCGTGATTCGGAGCCTGACCAAGCAGTGGTCGATCCCGGGGATCAGGGTGGGGCACGTCGTCGGCGACCCTGTCGTCATTGCCGCGCTCGCCGCTCTGCAGACGCCGTGGTCGGTCTCCACCCCGGCGATCGCGGCCGCGGTGGCGTGCACGACCGAGGCGGCCGCGGTCGAGTCACGCCGGCGAGCCGCCACGATCGCCGACTGGCGCGGCCTCCTCGAGCGCGGTCTGGCCGAGCGTGCCATCGAGCACGTTCCGTCGTCGGCGTCGTTCGTGCTCGCCCGGCTCGGTCTGGGCGCACGAGGGGCGCTGCGCGGGGTCGGGATCGCCGTACGCCGCGCCGACACCTTCCCCGGACTCGACGACTCGTGGGCCCGCATCGCCGTGCGCCCACCCGAGACCACCGCCCGCCTCCTGACCGCCCTCGACCGGCTCGCCCCTCTCTGAGAAGGACCCGACATGCCCTACGTCTCCGCCCCCTCCGACATCGCCCGCGACCACGCCGCCAAGCGGCTCGCCGCCCTCGCCACGCCTCCCGGCGCCCTCGGCCGCCTCGGCGAGGCCGGCGTCTGGCTGGCCGCCTGTCAGGGCCAGGTCCCGCCCGCGCCGCTCGACGAGGTCCGCCTCGTCATCTTCGCCGGCGACCACGGCGTGGCCGCCCACGGCGTCTCGGCCTTCCCCTCCGCGATCACCGGCGCGATGGTGCGCACGTTCCTCGCCGGGAAGGCCGGTGTGACCGCGCTGGCGAAGGCGCACGGGGTCGCCGTACGTGTCCTCGACCTCGGCGTCGACGAGGACTTCGCCGACCTCGACGAGGCGACGCGCGCCGCCCTCACGGCGCACAAGATCCGGCGCGGCAGCGGCGCCATCCACCTCGAGGACGCCCTCACCGCCGAGGAGACCCGGGCCGCCCTCGATGCCGGAGCCGCCGTGGCGCGCGAGGAGATCGCTGCCGGAGCCCAGCTGCTCATCAGCGGCGACATGGGCATCGGCAACACGACGCCCGCCTCGGCCATGGTCGCCGCCGGGCTCGGTCTGCCCGCCTCGGAGGTCGTCGGTCGAGGCACAGGGATCGGCGACGAGGCGCTGGCAGGCAAGATCGCGGTGGTCGATGCGGCGCTGGCGCGTGCGGGAGCACGTGCGTCGGACCCGATCGAGACCCTCACCGCCCTCGGCAGCGCCGACCTCGCAGCGACCACGGGCTACCTGCTCGCCGCGGCCCAGGACGGCGTGCCGGTTCTTCTCGACGGCCTCATGAGCGTGGCCTGCGCGCTGACCGCGGACCGCATCGAGCCCGGCGCGGCCGCCTGGTACGCCGCGGGGCACCGCTCCACCGAGCCCGCCCAGTCGCTGGCGCTGGCCAAGATGGGCCTCGAGCCGCTCCTCGACCTCGGTCTGCGTCTCGGCGAGGGGTCCGGCGCCGTGGCCGCCGTGCCCGTCCTGCACAGCGCCGGCGCCCTCCTGCGCGACGTCGCTCTGCTCTCCGAGCTGGGCGGCTGAGGTTGGGCCCGGTCCTGGTCGACTCCTGGCGGCTCGCGGTCGGGACGCTCACCGCGCTGCCGGTCCGGCCGCCACGAGAGGTCGACCGCCGTCACGCCGGTCTCGCCATGCTGCTGGCCCCGCTGGCGACGCTTCCGTTGGCGCTCGCGGTGCTGGTCGTCGTCGTCCTCGGACGCGCGGCGGGTCTCGACCCGCTCGTCGTGGCGCTCCTCGCCATAGGAGCGGTCGTCCTCGGCAACCGGGCCTTCCACCTCGACGGGCTCTCCGACGTGGCCGACGGGCTGGCCGCCTCCTACGACCGCAAGCGCTCCCTGGCGGTGATGAAGACCGGGACGTCCGGGCCTGCCGGGACCGTCGCGATCGTGCTGGTGCTCGGCCTGCAGGTGGCCGGGCTGGCGGCGCTGCTGTCGGATGCAGGCCAGGGGAGCTGGGCCGCCGCGGTGCGGGCAGCGGCGCTGGCCGCTGTCGCGGTCTGCGCATCGCGGGCCGCCCTCTCGATCTGCTGCCTGCGCGGGGTGCGGCCGGCGCGCGCGGACGGCCTCGGCCGGATCTACACGCAGACGGTCGCTCCGTGGGCGGCGGCCGCGGTGTGGATCGTCGCCGCGCTGCTGCTCGCCCTCGCCGGGCGCTGGGCGGGGCTGGCGTGGTGGCGTGGGGCTCTGGCCGTGGGGGTCGCACTGCTCGTCGTCGGACTGGTGGTCGGACGTGCCCTCCGCCGCTTCGGCGGCGTGACCGGTGACGTCTTCGGAGCAGCGGTGGAGTCGGCGCTGGCCGCGGTTCTCGTGGTGCTCTCATGACGCCCCCTCTCATGACGCCCCGTGCCGTGGGGCTGATGCTCGGCTACGCCGCGGACCGGCTGCTCGGCGACCCGCGTCGCTACCACCCGGTCGCCGGGTTCGGCACGCTGGCCGGTGCGCTCGAGTCGCGAACCTACGCCGACTCCCGGCGTCACGGCGTCGCCCACACGGCGGTCCTCGTCGTGGGTGCCGTCGCCCTCGGAGCGGGCCTGGAGCGCGCGGCTGCTCCGCCGCTCGCCCGGACGTTGGTGACCGCCGTCGCCACCTGGGCCGTGCTCGGCGGTCGCTCCTTGGAGCGTGAGGCGGCCGCCGTCCATCGGCACCTCGCCGACGAGGACCTGCCCGTCGCCCGACGCCGGCTGACGCATCTGGTAGGACGCGACACCAGCCAGCTCGACGAGTCGCAGATCTCGCGGGCCGTCGTGGAGTCGGTGGCCGAGAACACCTCCGACGCCGTCGTCGCACCCCTGATCTGGGGGGCACTGTGTGGCGTGCCGGGACTCCTCGGCTACCGCGCGGCCAACACGCTCGACGCCATGATCGGTCACCGCAGCGCACGCTACGAGCGCTTCGGCTGGGCCGCCGCCCGCCTCGACGACGTCCTCAACCTCCCCGGCTCGCGGCTGTCCGGCCTCCTCACGCTGGCGGCGCGCCCGGCCCGCGCGGGACAGGCGTGGCGCGCGTGGCGACGAGACGCGGGACGCCATCCCAGCCCGAACGCCGGCGTCGTGGAGGCGGCGTTCGCCGGCTCGCTCGGGATCCGGCTGGGTGGCACGAACACGTACGACGGCAGCCGGGTCGAGCACCGGGCCGTGCTCGGCGACGGTCGTCCGCCCGAGCGTGACGATGTCGCTCGCGCGATCGTCCTGGCCCGCCGGGTGGGCCTCGGCGCCGTGGGGGCGGCCGCTGTCGTGGCGTGGGGGCGGCGGTGAGCATCGAGGCGGTGGTCCTCGTCGGCATGTCGGTCGCCGACGTCGATGCCCGCGACTCGCTGCGCGCCGCAGCGGACGAGCTCGGCGCGACGGTGGCGTTCCTGCAGATGGCCGACCCGTCGCTCTCGGCTGAGCTGACGCGGCTGGCCGACGGCGGCGCACGCCGGATCACTCTGGTCGGCGTCGGCCTCGGGCCGCTCGGCCCCGCGCACTCGTGGCTGCGACGGATCGCCGCGCACTGGTGGAGGGAGCGCGCCGGGGAGCGGCCTGTGATCGAGGTGGCCACACGGCTCGCCGACCGGACTTTCGCGGCGGACGCCGGACCGCACCATGGGCCAGCGGACGAGCTGGCCCGTGCTCTGGCCGAGATCGTGACCGAGACGAAGCCCCTCACCGGCAGCGAGCCGAGCCTCACCTCGCCGGCCTGGGAGGAGGTGACCGGTCATCGGCATCAGGTGATGGTCTGCCGGGGCCCGCGGTGCACGGCGAAGGGTGCCGTGGACGGCCTGCGGGCGATGGTGCTGGCGATGATGGAGCACGGACTGGGTGATGACGACGTGCTGCTGGTGCACACCGGCTGTCAGTTCCCGTGCAACCAGGCGCCGGTGGTCAGCGTCCAGCCGGACGATGTCTGGTACGGCCACGTCGACGCCGCCACGGCCACCGCGATCGTCGCGCACCACCTGGTTGACGGAGAACCGGTGATAAGTCACACCCTGCCACGCCGGACATCGATGGCAGCCAGGCCCGAAGTCCGCTAGCCTGCACGGGCACCACGGATGTGAGGAAGCCAGTGAGAGTCTGGCACGGTCACGCCACTGTGAGAGTCCCGTCAGGGGCTCGAAGTCAGATCTTCCGCCGTCGTGTTGTCCGCCCGTAGAGGAACGTTGCATTCCCGAAGGAGCATCACGTGAGCGTCACGTCTGCCACCCCTGTCACCATGCCCGTCGCCGGCACCGCCCTGCCGACCGTCCCGCTCCGCGAGCTCGCCCCGTGGGCGCTGCTGTTCGGTCTTCTGGCGGCGCTGGTCCTGTTCTTCGTCAGCGCCGATCAGGGCGCGATCTCGATCCCGTCCGGCACGGCGATCCACGAGTGGGTCCACGACGGCCGTCACCTGCTGGGCTACCCCTGCCACTGAGCCCCGCGGCGTACTGCCCCATGACCGCACGTGCCTTTCTCGTCCGCGGCCTGCTCGCCGGACTCCTGGCCGGCCTCGTCACCTTCTGCGTCGCCCACCAGGTGGGCGAGCCCTCCGTCGACGCCGCGATCGGTGTCGAGGAGGCCCACTCAGCCGCCGCCCACACCCACGACGCAACGGCGGAGCCCGCCCATCACCACGAGGACGGCGTCGTCGTCTCCCGGCACGACCAGCGCACGTGGGGCCTGCTGACCGGCACCCTGACCGTCGGGCTGGCCCTCGGGGGCGTCGTCGCCCTGGTCTCGGCCGCCGTGGCGGGCCGGATGCGCCGACTCACGCTTGGCCAGTCCACGGCGCTCGTCACGCTGATCGGCTTCGTGTCGTTCGCCTTCGTGCCGTTCCTGAAGTACCCCGCCACGCCGCCCGCCGTCGGCAACGCCGACACGATCGGGCAGCGCACGAGCCTGTACTTCGGGTTTCTGCTGGTCTCGGTCGTCCTGGCGATCGCGGTCACGGTCCTCGTGTTCCGGCTCGCGCCGGCGGTGGGGACGTACGGCGCCGTGGTCGGCGGCGTTGCGGCGTACGTCGCCCTCATGGCCATCGCCGGGCAGATCTTCCCGACGGTGAACGAGATCGGCGACTTCCCGGCCGACACGCTCTGGTACTTCCGGCGCGCCTCCCTCATCACGCTCGCCACCATGTGGTCGGTCATCGGCGTCGCGCTCACGGGCCTGCTGTTGCGGCTTCAGTCGCAGGAGCGGGTGGTCGTCGCTCGCCGCGAGCTCGCCGCGAGTCTCTAGTCGCCTCGCGCGATGGGTCAGGCCTGGGCCGACACGCGGCGCACCCACGCGACGGCGCTGTCGACCTCACGCACCGTGGCAACACCCGGCGGAGGCGGGGGACGGCGTACGACGACCACGGGGATCTCCCGCTCGGCTGCGGCCTGCATCTTCGGCCAGGTGTGGGCGCCGCCGGAGTTCTTGGTCACCAGGACGTCAGTGCCGTGCTGGCTCATCAGGCCGCGTTCGCCGTCGAGAGTGTAGGGCCCGCGGCTGTGGAGGAGCTCCCACGACGACGGCAGCTCGACATCGGGCGCGTCGACCACCCGAGCGAGAACCGCGTGCGACGTCAGCGCCGGGACGAACCGGGCCAGCTCCTGGCGGCCGACGGTGAGGAACGGGCGCCGGCCCAGCTCGCCCGCGAGGGCAGCGGCGGACTCGTGGTCGTCGACGCTGTGCCAGATCCGGTCGGGCCAGCTCGGGTCCGGCTCCCACCCCGGCCGCTCGAGCCGCAACAGCGGGACCTCGGTGCACGCGGCGGCCGCGTTGGCGCTGATCCCGCGCGCGAAGGGGTGCGTCGCATCGACGACCGCGTCGAAGTCGACGAGCGCCGAGCGCAGACCCGCGACGCCGCCGAACCCGCCGATCCGGACGTCGCCCACCGGCAGTCGCGGACGGGCGACGCGACCAGCAAGGGAGGACGTCACCGCGATGCCCTCCTCGACCAGGCGCGCCGCGAGCGCCCGGGCCTCACTGGTGCCGCCCAGGAGGAGCACTCTCATGCGGCCCATCAGACGGTGCCTCCCGGCGGGAGAGCGGGCAGCCCGGCAGGCGCGCCGGACTGCGCCAGGGCGAGGAGCACCACGACGTCGAGGTGTTCCTCGACGAGGTCCCCGAGCCGGTCGAGCCGGGACTCGCGCGCAGCGGGGAAGCTGACTCCCGACGGCGGCCGGCCGAGGGTCTCCGCCAGGAACGCGCCACGGAAGGCGTCGCCCTCGAGGCTCCCATGCCACATGGTGCCGAAGACGCACCCCGTCCGAGCGCCGCCGAGGAACTCCTCGCCGGCCTCTCGGGTGATCCGTCCGTGGTGGATCTCGTAGCCGCTGGCGGGCGCGCCGAGGGCAGACCCGGTCGGCAGCCGAAGCGTCTTGTCGGCGGCGAAGTCCGTGCGCACGTCGAGCAGTCCCAAGCCCGAGACCCTCGCTCCGACCTCGCCCTCGACCCCGTCGGCGTCAGTGATGGTCGTGCCGAGCATCTGGAAGCCGCCGCAGATCCCGAGGACCGGCCGTCCATGGCGCGCGTGCTCGACGATGGCGACGTCGAGTCCGCGTGAGCGCAGCCAGGCGAGGTCCGCGATGGTCGACCGCGTCCCGGGCAGCACGATGAGGTCGGCGTCGGCGAGGTCGCGCGGGTCGGATACGAACACGACGTCGAGGTCCGGCTCGAGGCCGAGGGCGTCGACGTCGGTGAAGTTGCTGATCCGGGGGAGCCGCACGACCGCGACGCGATGAGCGCCCGACCCGACAGATCGGCGTCCGTCCAGGTCGAGGGCGTCCTCGGAGTCGAGCCAGAGGCTGGGGTCCCAGGGGAGCACACCGAAGACGCGGCGCCCGGTGAGCCGTTCGAGGGACGACAGCCCGGGGGACAGGAGCTTTTGGTCCCCCCGGAACTTGTTGACGACGAATCCCGACACCAGCGCCTGGTCGGCCGCCTCCAACAGGGCCACTGTCCCGAACATCGCCGCGAAGACCCCGCCGCGGTCGATGTCGCCCACGACCACGACGGGCAGGGAGGCGTGCCGCGCGAGACCCATGTTCACGTAGTCGCCAGCGCGCAGGTTGATCTCGGCCGGACTACCGGCGCCCTCGGCGACGATGAGGTCGAAGCGCGAGGAGAGGTCGTCGTACGCCGCGTGGGCGGCCGCCGCGAGATGGCGGCGACCGGTCTCCCAGTCGGCCGACGAGACATCCCCGGCCGGCAGGCCCATCAGGACGACGTGGCTGCGGCGGTCCGTGCCGGGCTTGAGGAGGACGGGGTTCATGGCGGGCTCTGGGACCACGCCCGCCGCGAGTGCCTGCACCCACTGCGCACGGCCGATCTCAGACAGCGTGCCGTCGGGCCCAGCGCACACCATCGAGTTGTTCGACATGTTCTGCGCCTTGAAGGGCGCGACCTTCACGCCGCGTCGCGCAAAGGCGCGGCACAGCCCCGTGGTGACGACGGACTTGCCGGCGTCCGACGTGGTGCCGGCGACCAGCAGGCCGGTCACGTCGCAGGCCTGCGCAGCAGGTAGAGGTCCATCACCCATCCGGCGGCCGTCTTCGCCCGCTCGCGGGCCGCCTTGATCGACGGCAGGACATCCCCGACCCGGCCCGCGACGAGCTCCTCGCCGACCCCGCCGAGGTTGGCGCCCCACCAGATCTGCCAGTCCTCACAGCCGGCCAGCTCGAGGGTCCGGTTGAGCATCACCACCACGTTGTCGAGATGAGCGTCCAGACCGGACGTGATCTCCTCGGCCAGTCTCCGGCCGGTGGTCACGTGGACCGGCAGGCCGACGTCGTTGAGGACGAGCCGGTGCCGAGCAGCGAGCAGCTGCGGCGCGCTGATCCCCGGCAGGACATCCCAGTGCACGTGGACGACGCCGCGCGCCGCGATCGTCGAGACGATCCGGATCGAGGAGTCGTAGAGCGACGGGTCGCCCCACACGAGCATCGCGGCCGTGCCGCCGCGCTCGGCGAGCACCGCCTCGTAGGCCTCCACCCGCGCGTCGTGCCAGTCGCCGACCGCCTTCCGATAGGCGCCGGAGCTCTCCACGTCCGCGCGATCGCGGCGCGGGTCGGGCACAGCCACGACCGGCACGCCGTGCGCGGCAGCGATGGTGCGGCGTACCTCCAGGAGTGGGTCCGGGGCGGAGCTCTCGGCGCTCTTCTCCGCCGCCAGCACGTAGTCCGCCGTCCGCAGCGCCTCCGCGACCTCCGGCGTGACGTGCTGCGGCCCCATCCCGATGCCGAGGATCCGGACCGACACAGGGCCGGTCGCAGCGCCGCTCACTCGCGATCCTCCAGGTCGCCCTCGACCTCGAGGTAGACCTCCCGCATGGCGGTCATCACCTCCGGAGACGGCTCGGCCCACAGACCGCGGTCCGCCGCCTCGTGCAGCCGCTCGACGATCCCGCGCAGCGCCCAGGGGTTCGACTTCCGCAGGAACGCCTGGTTGGTCTCGTCGAGGACATACTCGGTCGCGAGCTTCTCGTACATCCAGTCGTGCACGACTCCGGCCGTCGCGTCGAAGCCGAAGAGGTAGTCGACCGTCGCCGCCAGCTCGAAGGCACCCTTGTAGCCGTGTCGCTGCATCGCCGCGATCCAGCGCGGGTTGACGACTCGGGCTCGAAAGACGCGGGCGGTCTCCTCCGACAGCGTGCGGGTGCGGACCGCGTCGGGCGTGGTGGAGTCGCCGACGTACGCCTTCGGGTCCGCGCCCGTCAGCGCGCGGACGGTCGCGACCATGCCGCCGTGATATTGGAAGTAGTCGTCGGAGTCGGCGATGTCGTGCTCGGCCGAGTCGACGTTCTTGGCCGCCACCTTGATGCGCCGGTAGTTCGCGCGCATGTCGTCAGCCGCGGGCGCGCCGTCGAGGTCTCGCCCGTAGGCGAAGCCCCCCCACGCGGTGTAGACCTCCGCCAGGTCCGCGTCGTCGCGCCACGAGCCGGACTCGATCACCTGGAGGATGCCGGCGCCGTACGAGCCCGGCCTGCTGCCGAAGATCCGGGTCGTCGCCCGCCGCTCGTCGCCGTGCTCGGACAGGTCGGCCCGCATGTGGGCGCGCACGAAGTTCTGCTCGTCGGGCTCGTCGAGGTCGGCCACCATCCGGACCGCGTCGTCGAGCATGGCGACGACGTGCGGGAACGCGTCACGGAAGAACCCCGAGATCCGCACGGTGACGTCGATCCGAGGCCGCCCGAGCTCCTCGAGAGGCACGACGACGAGCCGAGCGACTCGGCGCGAGGCCTCGTCCCACTCCGGGCGTACGCCGAGCAGCGCCAGCACCTCGGCCACGTCGTCGCCGGAGGTGCGCATCGCCGAGGTGCCCCACACGGAGAGCCCGACCGACGACGGATAGTCGCCGGTCTCTTCGACATAGCGCCGCAGCAGCGAGTCGGCCATCGCCTGCCCGGTCTGCCAGGCGAGCCGCGACGGCACGGCGCGTGGGTCGACGGTGTAGAAGTTGCGGCCCGTCGGCAGCACGTTGACCAGTCCCCGCAGCGGCGAGCCCGAGGGACCGGCCGCGACGAAGCCACCGGACAGGGCGTGCAGGACGGCATCCAGCTCATCGGTCGTCCGGGCCAGCCGGGGCACGACCTGCTCCGCGGCGAATGCCAGCACCCGCCGCACCTGGGGATCGTCGTGGAGCGCCGCGACGGCCGCCGGGTCCCAGTCCGCCTTCTCCATCGCCTCGACCAGCTCACGCGCCCGGGCCTCAACGAGGTCGGTCTCGATACGCTCGCTGGCGCTCGCTACTCGACCAGCGGCTTCCTCGCTGGTCGAGGAGGCCGAGCCGCCAGGCGAGGCCGTATCGAGACCCAACGCCGCGCGCAACCCGGGCACGGCGTTCCCGACGCCGCCCCACACCTGCGCGGCGCGCAGGATCGAGAGGACCAGGTTGACCCGCGCCTCGCCCGTCGGCGCGGCGCCGAGCACGTGCAGGCCGTCACGGATCTGGGCGTCCTTGATCTCGCACAGCCACCCGTCGACGTGGAGCAGGAAGTCGTCGAACTCCTCGTCGTCGGGACGCTCGTCGAGCCCCAGGTCGCGGTGCATCTCGGCGGCGTGCATGAGCTGCCAGATCTCGCCGCGGACGGCCGGCAGCTTCGCCGGGTCCATCGAGGCGATGTTGGCGTGCTCGTCGAGGAGCTGCTCGAGCCGCGCGATGTCGCCGTACGCCTCGGCCCGCGCCATCGGCGGCACCAGGTGGTCGACGATCGTGGCGTGCGCCCGCCGCTTGGCCTGGGCGCCCTCGCCGGGGTCGTTGACGAGGAACGGGTAGATCAGCGGCATGCTGCCGATCGCCGCGTCGGGGCCGCAGGAGGCCGAAAGGGCGGCGTTCTTGCCGGGAAGCCACTCCATCGAGCCGTGCTTCCCGAGGTGGACGACGGCATCGGCCCCGAAGCCGCCGTGCTCGCGACGGGCCTCGAGCCAGCGGTACGCCGCCAGGTAGTGGTGCGACGGCGGAAGGTCCGGGTCGTGGTAGATCGCGACCGGGTTCTCGCCGAACCCACGCGGCGGTTGGATGAGGATGACGACGTTGCCCGCCTGCAGCGTCGCGAGCACGAGGTCGCCGTCATCGTTGACGAAGAGGCTGCCCGGCGACTCGCCCCACGCCGTCACCATCGCCTCCCGCAGGTCGGCGGGGAGGTCGGCGGTCCAGGCGTCGTAATGGCTCTTGCTGATCCGCACGTGCGCGTCGGTGAGCTGCGCGGAGGTCAGCCACTCCTCGTCCTGGCCACCGGCCGCGATGAGCGCATGGATCAGCGCGTCGCCGGCCTCGGTGTCGTCAGCGTCCAGCCAGGGCAGATCCTCGGGCGCCCCGAGGTCGTAGCCCTCGTCGCGCAGCCGCCGTAGCAGCCGGATGGCGGAGACCGGGGTGTCGAGCCCGACCGCGTTGCCGATGCGTGCGTGCTTCGTCGGGTAGGCCGACAGCACCAGCGCGAGCCGCTTCTCGGCGTTGGGGACGCGGCGAAGGCGTGCATGGTTGACCGCGATCCCGGCCACGCGCGCGGCCCGCTCCGGGTCGGCGACGTAGCGGGGCAGTCCGTCGGCGTCGGTCTCCTTGAACGAGAACGGGGCCGTGATGATCCGTCCGTCAAACTCCGGGATGGCGATCTGGGTCGCGGAGTCCAGGGGCGTGACGCCGTCGTCGGAGGCCTCCCACTCCTCGCGGCTGCTGGTGAGGCACAGGCCCTGCAGGACGGGGATGTCCAGCGCGGCCATCCGCTCGACGTCCCACGCCTCGTCGTCACCGCCCGCGCTCGCGCCCGCCGGGACGCTGCCGCCGGCCGCGAGGACGGTGACGACCAGTGCGTCGAGGGTGCCCAGCGCTTCGTAGAGCTCGTCGGGGGCCGACCGCAGGGAGCCGGCGAAGATCGGCACGCCGACCGCCAGACCGGTCGCGTCGACCGCGTCGGCGAGCGCGTGCGCGAACCCGTTGTTGCCGCTCGCCTCGTGGGCGCGGTAGTAGAGAACGCCGATGCGGGGAAGGGTCTCGATACGCTCGCTGGCGCTCGCTACTCGACCATCGGAGCTGTCGTTGGTCGAGTAGCCCGAGCCGCTGGGCGAGGGCGTATCGAGACCGGGCCGCGGCGCGAACCCCCACGCCGGGATGGAGGCGGGCGGCTCGAACCCCTCGCCGGTCAGCAGGACGGTGTCGGAGAGGAACGCATGCAGCTGGCGGAGGTTGGCGGGGCCACCCTCGGCGAGGTAGCGGTGTGCCTCCGCCGCGACCCCCATGGGCACGGTGGAGAGCTCCATGAGCTCGGCGCTGGGCTGCTGCTCCCCGCCGAGGACGACGAGCGGCGTCCCGGCCTGGCGCACCGAGGCAAGACCCGGCCACAGGTCGTGGGGGGAGCCCAGGAGGCGTACGACGACGAGGTCGGCGCCGCGGACTGACGCCTGCAGCTGCGCGTCGGTGGCACGGGCCGGGTTGGCGAGCGCGAAGTCGGCCCCGCCGGCACGGGCCGAGAGGAGGTCGGTGTCGGACGTGGACAGCAGCGCGATGCGCATGGCGCGGGTCCTCCTTCGGGGTTCTCGCCCCGTTGAGCCGGTCGGATCGACCCGCGGCCAGTGTCTGGCTGCGCCGGCCCCAGCTGGAGCGGGCCGGCGTCACAGTGGCGGAACCGCCCCGGAGTCACACCGGGTTCCTGCACCACGAGCAGCCGCAGCCTACGGGACGGGCCCCTCGGGAGACAGGGCGGCATCGGTTGCGAGGTCAGGCGCACGGTTGAATGGCCCGCGTGACGGCTCCGGTCTACTTCGTGCGGCACGGCCAGTCGGAGTGGAACGTCCTCCGGCTCACCCAGGGCCAGACGGCTCATCCACGTCTGACCGAGCTGGGGCTCGAGCAGGCGCACGCCGCCGCTCAGGCGATCGCCGCCGACCTCGCAGTCGGCGGCCAGCGCTGCGGCCGGGTGGTGACCAGCGATCTCACGCGGGCGGTCGAGACGGCGCGCGTGATCGCGGACCGCCTCGGTCTCGACGCCGAGCACGACGAGCGCCTCCGCGAGCAGCACCTCGGCACGCTCGAGGGTCGGGACTACGAGCACACCTGGGCCGTCGCCGAGGCGCACGACTGGTCCGACCCCGCACTTCCGATGGCGGGCGGAGAGTCGGTGGACGACGTACGCCGCCGGATGGCCGCCGTCCTCGACGCACTGGACCCGACGACTCCGACGGTCCTCGTGTCGCACGGCGACGCGATCAGGGCCGCCCTCGCGCACGTGAGCGGCGTTCCTCCTCACGAGGCGCCGTGGGTCGAGGTCGGCAACGGCGACGTCGCGCGGATCGCCCCGGGCGGGGACATCGCCTGGCTTTCGGCCGCGGAGCGGCGTGATGGCCGTCCGGCGTGACCGAGGTGGGTCCTAGCAGGATGATGGGCCGCACGCCGACACTGCAGGGAGGTGCACCGTGACCGACGACTCGGAGCTCGTGGACGCCTTCATCACCGCGAGCCGGGCGCTCGTCGGCGTGGCGGTCCGGTCGATCGCCGCTTCGCCGGTCGCCCTGACGCCGGCGCAGCATCGGGCCCTCGTCCTCGTCGCGTCGGGCCGTGGCGACACCGTCAGCTCGCTGCAGGAGCTGCTCGGCATCAACCAGTCGAACGTCAGCAGGCTGGTCGAGCGCCTCGGCCGCCTGGGGCTGGTGCAGCGGGACCGGTCCGACGTCGACGCGCGCACGATCGTCATCACGGTCACCCCCTTGGGCCGCGAGGCGCTGGACGCCGTGACACGGCGGCGTCGTGAGGAGATCGCGTCGGTCCTCGCCGCGATGGGGGAGCGCGACCGCGCCGATGCCGTGCGGGTGATGCGTGCCTTCGACGCGGCGGCCGACGAGGACGGCGACGCGATCTGGCCCGTCGAGGACGCCTGACGCGAACCTGACTGATCCATGCGTCTCGGCATGTATCGGTCCCGCTGCGGGGTACCGAGCGTGCATGGTGTCCTCGGCAGGCTTTCCGCCGCACACCCTGAGCGAGTATGCGCTTCTCGCCGACGGTGAGCGCGGCGCGCTGATCGGTCCCCGGGGCGACATCGCGTTCCTCTGCGCTCCGCGCTGGCACGACGACACCGTCTTCGCCTCGCTGCTGGGCGGCAACGGCGGCTACGCCATCACCCCCGCCGACCCGCGGTTCGTGTGGGGTGGCTACTACGAGCGCGACACCCTGATCTGGCGCAGCCGCTGGGTGACGACCACGTCGGTCGTGGAGTCGCGGGAGGCGCTCGCCTTCCCCGGCGACCGCAACCGGCTGGTGCTGCTGCGCCGCGTGGAGGCGCACCTCGGGGAGGCGCACGTGCGCGTCACGATGGAGTGCTGCGCGCGCTTCGGCGAGGACCCGATGGAGGTACGTCGTGAAGACGACGTCTGGGAGGGCCGGAGCGGGCCTCTCCGGATCCGCTGGACCGGCGCCGGGTCGGCGCGGCTGGAGGACGGGGGGCTCGTGCTGGACCTGGTCGTCCCCGAGGGCCGCCACCACGACCTCGTGCTCGAGATCAGCGACTCCTCCCTCCCCCGGGCGACCCCCGAGCCGGGCCTGACCTGGGCCGCCACCGAGCGGGCCTGGAAGGACGCGGTTCCCGATCTGAGCGGCTCGGCCGCACCCGGCGACTCGCGGCACTCCTACGCCGTGCTCCGAGGCCTCACCAGCGCGACCGGCGGCATGGTCGCCGCGGCGACCACGGCGTTGCCCGAGCGTGCCGAGCAGGGTCGCAACTACGACTACCGCTACGCCTGGATCCGCGACCAGTGCTACGCCGGGCAGGCGGCCGCCGTGGTGGGCGGGCACGAGCTGCTGGACGCAGCCGTCCGGTTCGTCACGACCCGGGTGCACGAGGACGGGCCGCACCTGCTGCCGGCGTACACCGTCACCGGCGACCGCGTGCCCGACGAGCGCCGCTTGTCGATGCCCGGCTATCCCGGCGCGCCGACCCAGGTCGGCAACCACGCAGGCGCCCAGTTCCAGCTCGACGCCTTCGGCGAGTCGCTGCTGCTGCTGGCCGCAGCCGACCGCGCGGAGCGCCTCGACGGCGACGGCTGGAAGGCGGTCGAGATCCTCATCGCCTCGATCGAGAAGCGGGGCGAGGAGCCCGACGGCGGGATCTGGGAGCTGTCGAACGACCGCTGGGCCCACTCCCGCCTCATGTGCGCCGCCGGCCTGCGGGCGGTCGCTCGGCAGCGGCCGGACCGGGTCGGCTCCTCATGGTCTGGGCTGGCCGACGCGCTGATCGACTCCGTCGACCGCGACTGCCTCCACCCCGACGGTCGCTGGCAGCGGGCGCCCGATGATCCGCGGGTCGACGCCTCCTTGCTGCTGCCGGGGATCCGCGGTGCCGTGCCGCCCGACGACCCGCGCCAGGTCCGCACGTGGCAGGCTGTGGTCGCCGAGTTGGCCGACGACGGTTTCGTCTACCGGTTCCGCCACTCCGACAACACCCCGCTACACGACGCCGAGGGCGCGTTCGTGCTGAGCGGGTTCCACATGTCGCTCGCGTGCCTGGTCCAGGGACGGGTGACCGAGGCCGTGCGCTGGTTCGAGCGCAACCGCGGCGCACTCGGGCCGGCGGGCCTGTTCGCCGAGGAGTACGACGTCGTGCAGCGCCAGCTGCGCGGCAACCTGCCGCAGGCGTTCGCCCACGCGCTGCTCATGGAGACCGCCCACGAGCTGGGCCGCGCCGGCGTCGACGCGAACGGCTTCGACGCAGAGGAGAGGTGAGGGATGACCGACCGACGAGTGGTCGTGGTGACCGGAGCGTCCGGAGGGATCGGGAGGGCGACCGCGCGGGCGTTCGCCGCGCGAGGCGACTCCGTGGCGCTGCTCGCCCGCGGGGAGGAGGGGCTCACCGGTGCCGCCGCGGACGTCGAGGCGGCCGGTGCGCGTGCTCTGCCGATCAGCGTCGACATGGCCGACCAGGCGGCGGTCGAGGAGGCCGCCTCGCGGATCGAGGCGGAGCTCGGCGACATCGACGTCTGGGTCAACGTGGCGTTCAGCTCGGTGTTCGCCAGGTTCGTCGACATCGAGCCCGAGGAGTTCGACCGGACCACGCGGGTCAGCTATCTCGGCTACGTCAACGGCACCCGCTCCGCGCTGAGGCGAATGCTGCCGCGCGACCGGGGCACGATCGTCCAGGTCGGCTCGGCGCTGGCCTACCGTGGCATCCCCTTGCAGTCGGCCTACTGCGGCGCCAAGCACGCCATCCAGGGCTTCCACGAGTCGCTGCGCACCGAGCTGATGCACGACCACAGCAACGTCCGCGTCACGATGGTGCAGATGCCTGCGGTCAACACCCCGCAGTTCGACTGGGTGCTCTCGCGGCTGCCCCGGCGCGCGCAGCCCGTGCCGCCGATCTACCAGCCCGAGGTCGCCGCCGACGCGGTCGTCTACGCCGCAGACCACCCGCTTCGCCGGGAGTACTGGGTCGGGGGGACCACGGCGCTCACGCTCGCGGCGAACGCCGTGGCGCCCGGGCTGCTGGACCGCTATCTGGCCCGGACGGGCTTCAGGTCCCAGCAGACCGACCAGCCGGAGTCGCCGGACCGGCCCGCCAACCTGTGGGAGCCGACGGACAGCGGGTCCGGTCACGACTACGGCGCGCACGGACGGTTCGACGACCAGTCCCATCGGCGGTCCTACCAGGTGTGGGCCTCGCAGCACCACGGAGCGGTCGGCGCGGCGCTCGCCGGAGTCGCTGCGGCGGCGCTCGTGCTAGGGCGGCGCCGGCGATGACCGCTCTCCGGGAGGACGTGGGGAGCGTGGACGTCATCGCGCTCCTGCGCGAGCGTGTCGACGGCGACGTCCTCTTCGACGCCGGCTCGCGGGCGGCGTACTCCACCGATGCCTCGAACTTCCGGCAGGTGCCGCTCGGCGTCGTCGTCCCGCGCACGATCGAGGCCGCCGTCGAGGCCGTGGCGGTGTGCCGCGAGGCCGGCGTGCCGATCGTCTCGCGGGGTGGCGGGACCAGCCTGGCCGGACAGGGCACGAACCACGCGGTCGTGCTCGACTTCTCGCAGCACTGCCACCGCCTGCTCTCCGTCGACGTCGAGCGGCGTCGCTGCGTCGTCGAGCCGGGCATCGTGCTCGACGACCTCAACCGACAGCTCGAGCCGACGGGGCTGCGCTTCGGCCCGGAGCCGGCGACCCACCCGAACTGCACCCTGGGCGGGATGATCGGCAACAACTCCTGCGGCGCGACCGCCCAGCGCACCGGCAAGGTCGTCGACAACATCGTCTCGCTGGACGTGCTGCTCTACGACGGCACCCGGTTCACCGCCGAGGAGACGAGCGACGATCGCTACACCTCGATCGCCGCCGGCGGGGATCGGCAGGCAGAGATCTACCGCGCCCTCCGGGACCTGCGTGACGACAACCTCGCCCTGATCCGCACCCGCTACCCGAAGATCCCGCGCCGCGTGTCCGGCTACAACCTCGACTCGCTGCTCCCCGAGCACGGGTTCGACATCGCCGGGTTGCTCGTCGGCAGTGAGTCGACGCTGGTCACCGTCCTGCACGCCGAGCTCGAGCTGGTGCCGCGGGTGAAGAAGCGGACCCTGGTCGTGCTCGGCTTCCCCGACATCGCGAAGGCGGCCGACGCCGTGCCGAAGGTCGTCGAGCATGAGCCGATCGCGCTCGAGGGCGTGGACCACTATCTGATCCACGACGAGCAGATGAAGGGGATGAACTCCCAGGGGGTCCGGGAGCTGCCCCAGAGATACGGCACGGGCACCGGGTTCTTGATGGTCCAGTTCGGCGGAGACACCCAGGAGGAGGCCGACGCCCACGCCCATCGCATGCTCGACGCCTTGGGGGAGACCGAGCACAGCCCGGACGTGGTCTTCTACGACGACCCCGAGCGCGAGGACGAGCTGTGGCAGGTGCGCGAGGCCGGCCTCGCCGCCACCGCCCACGTGCCGCACAAGCGCGACACCTTCGAGGGCTGGGAGGACTCGGCGGTCCCACCCGAGCGCCTGGGCGACTACCTGCGCGACCTGCGCAAGCTCTACGAGGAGTTCGGGTACGCCGACGACACCGGACCCGCCCTCTACGGCCACTTCGGTCAAGGCTGCGTGCACACGCGCATCCCGTTCGACCTCTACACGACGGAAGGCGTCAAGGCGTACCGCCGGTTCATGGAGCGTGCGGCCGACCTCGTGGTCTCCTACGGCGGCTCGCTGTCGGGCGAGCACGGCGACGGCCAGAGCCGCGGCGAGCTGCTGCCGCGCATGTTCGGCGAGGATGTCGTCGCGCTCTTCGCCGAGCTCAAGCGGATCTTCGATCCCGACGACCGGATGAACCCCGGGAAGGTCGTCCACCCGGCCACGCTGGACTCGCACCTGCGGCTCGGCGGTCGATGGGCACCCCGGCAGCACCGCCAGCTTCACTTCGCGTTCCCTCACGACGGCGGGTCGTTCAGCGAGGCGGCGAACCGGTGCGTCGGCGTCGGCAAGTGCCGCAAGCTGGTCAACGACGGCGGCACGGTGATGTGCCCGTCCTACCAGGTGACCCGCGAGGAGCGGCACTCCACCCGCGGCCGCTCGCGGCTGCTGTTCGAGATGCTCGACGGCCACCGGGACGGGCCCATCAAGGACGGCTGGCGCTCCGAGGAGGTGCTCGACGCGCTCGACCTGTGCCTGGCGTGCAAGGGCTGCAAGAGCGACTGCCCGGCGAATGTCGACATGGCGACCTACAAGGCGGAGTTCCTCGCCCAGCACTACCGCCACCGGCTGCGTCCGCGGGCTGACTACGCGATGGGCTGGCTGCCCGATCTGGCGCGCCTCGTCCAGAGCCTCCGTCTCGCCGGACCGGTCAACCTGGCCGGCCGGATCCGCCCGGTGCGCCGCGCGATGACCCGCGCGGCGGGGCTCGAGGACCGACAGCTGCCGCGGTTCGCGCACCAATCGCTGCAGCAGTGGTTCGCCCAGTGTTCGGCGCAGCGGACGGCCGAGCGTGGCCCGAGGCCCCTCGGGGGCCGGGGGACCGTCCTGCTGTGGCCGGACACGTTCACCAACCGCTTCCACCCCGAGGTCGGCCAGGCGGCCGTCGCCGTGCTGGAGGACGCCGGCTGGACAGTGAGGATGCCCGAGGAGTCGCTGTGCTGTGGCCTGACCTGGATCTCGACCGGCCAGCTCGGCACGGCCAAGCGCCGGCTGCGCAGGACCGTCACGGCGCTCGCTCCGCACGTGCGGTCCGGCGGGCTGGTCGTCGGGCTCGAGCCCAGCTGCACGGCGGTGTTCCGCTCCGACGCCGCCGAGCTGCTCCCCGAGGACCAGGACGTGCGCCGGCTGCGGGACCACACCGTCACCCTCGCCGAGCTGCTGACCGACCACACGCCCGGATGGGAGCCGCCCCGTCTGGCCGGCGTCCACGGCCTCGCCCAGGTGCACTGCCACCAGCACGCGGTGCTCGGGTGGGACGCCGATGCCGGGCTCCTGGAGAAGGCCGGCGCTGACGTCGAGCACCTCGACTCCGGCTGCTGCGGCCTCGCCGGCAACTTCGGGTTCACCGCCGGCCACGGCGACGTCAGTCGCGCGCTGGCCGAGCAGACGCTGCTGCCGCGGCTGCGCGAGGAGCCACGCGACTCGGTCGTCCTCGCCGACGGCTTCTCCTGCCGCACCCAGATCGCCGAGCTCGACGACTCCGGCCACCGCGGCCTCCACCTCGCCCAGCTGCTGGCACAGGGGCTGCTCGCGAGCGGACGTCCTACGACCCGGCTGTCCGAGTAGCCACCTCGCATGACGTCCGGACCCCATCAACCAGAAGGAGCATCCCGATGAGCACCACCGTTGCCGACCAGCTGCTCGCACGTCTGCGGGAGTGGGGGATCGAGCAGGTCTTCGGCTATCCCGGGGACGGGATCAACGGCATCCTCGGCGCGTTCTCGCGCGCCGACGACCAGCCACGCTTCATCCAGGCGCGGCACGAGGAGATGGCGGCCTTCGAGGCGGTCGGCTATGCCAAGTTCAGCGGCAGGCCGGCCGTCATGATGGCGACCTCCGGCCCCGGTGCGATCCACCTGCTCAACGGGCTCTACGACGCCAAGCTCGACCACGTGCCGGTGGTCGCGATCGTCGGCCAGACCAACCGCACGGCGATGGGCGGCAGCTACCAGCAGGAGGTCGACCTGCTCAGCCTCTTCAAGGACGTCGCCAGCGACTACGTCCAGATGGTCACCGTGCCCCAGCAGCTGCCGAACGTCCTCGACCGAGCGCTCCGCATCTCGCAGAGCCGGCGCGCCCCCACGGCGATCATCATCCCCAACGACGTGCAGGAGCTTGAGTACGCCGCTCCCACCCACGCCTTCAAGATGGTGCCCTCGAGCATCGGGACCAGCTGGCCGAACGTCGTCCCCGACGACGCCTCGATCCGTGCCGCGGCCGACCTGCTCAATGCGGGCTCCAAGGTGGCGATGCTCATCGGGCAGGGCGCCCGCGCGGCCGCCGACGAGGTCGTGCAGGTCGCCGACCTGCTCGGCGCGGGCGTCGCGAAGGCACTGCTCGGCAAGGACGTGCTCAGTGACGAGCTGGGCTTCGTCACCGGCTCGATCGGGCTGCTCGGCACCCGACCGAGCTACGAGATGATGCGGGACTGCGACACGCTCCTCACGGTCGGCTCGAACTTCCCCTACACCCAGTTCATGCCGGAGCTCGGCCAGGCGAGGGCGGTCCAGATCGACATCGACGGCAGCCTCATCGGGATGCGCTACCCCTACGAGCTCAACCTCGTCGGCGACGCCGCCAGCACCCTGCGCGCGCTGATCCCGCTGCTCGAGCGCAAGCAGGACCGCGGCTGGCGCGAGGCGATCGAGAGCAACGTCTCACGCTGGTGGGAGGTCATGGACGCCGAGGCGAACGTCGAGGCCAAGCCGATCAATCCCATGCGCCTCTTCCATGAGTTCTCCCGGATCGCTCCCGAGGACTCGATCATCGCCGCCGACAGCGGGTCCGCGGCCAACTGGTACGCCCGCCAGATCCGGATGCGCGGCGCCATGCGGGGCACGCTGTCGGGGACGCTGGCCACGATGGGCCCCGCGGTTCCCTACGCCATCGGAGCCAAGTTCGCCCACCCCGACCGGCCCGTCATCGCCTTCGAGGGCGATGGCGCGATGCAGATGAACGGCCTCGCCGAGCTGCTGACGGTCTCGCGCTACTGGAGGGAGTGGACCGACCCACGCCTCGTGGTCGCCGTCCTGCACAACAACGACCTCAACCAGGTCACCTGGGAGCTGCGCGCCATGGGCGGCACGCCGAAGTTCGTGGAGTCCCAAGCCCTGCCGGAGGTCTCCTACGCAGGCTTCGCGACCTCGATCGGCCTCACCGGCGTCACCGTGACCGAGCCCGACCAGCTCGCCGAGGCATGGTCGGAGGCGCTCGCGGCTGACCGCCCAGTGGTGCTCGACGTCCACTGCGACCCCGACGTCCCGCCGATTCCTCCGCATGCGGACTTCGCGCAGATGAAGGACATGGCGCAGGCGCTCATCAAGGGCGACCAGTCGCGGTGGGGCGTCATCAAGGAGGGCCTGAAGACCAAGGCGCAGGAGTTCCTGCCCCATGGTGACCACTGAGCGCCCTGACGGCCCCGAGGTCGCCTCGGTGCAGGCGGCGGCGTACACCATCCCCACCGACCTCCCGGAGGCGGACGGCACGCTCGCGTGGGACTCTACGACGCTCGTCATCGTGACCGCGACGACCGGCGACCCGGCGCTGCCCGTCGGCACCGGCTGGACCTACGCACCCGCCGCGACGGCGCACGTCGTGACCGAGCTGCTCGCCGGCGTGGTGTGCGGACGCGACGCGCTCGACGTCGTCGGCGCATGGGAGGCGATGGTCAGGGCCGTCCGCAACGCCGGCCGTCAGGGCGTGGTCGGGATGGCGATCTCCGCGGTCGACGTCGCACTGTGGGACCTCGCCGCGCGCCTCCTGGACCAGCCGCTGCACCGGCTGCTCGGGCGGTGCCGCGACGACGTCCCGCTCTACGGCAGCGGCGGCTTCACGACGTACTCCGAGAAGGAGCTGCGCGCGCAGCTCGCCTGCTGGCTCGACCAGGGCTTCGAGCGGGTGAAGATCAAGATCGGCGAGTCATGGGGCGCCGCCGAGCGGCGCGACGTCGCCCGTGTCGAGCAGACGCGGGCGGAGGTCGGCGACGACGCCGAGGTCTTCGTCGACGCGAACGGCGGGTACGCCGTCAAGCAGGCCGTCCGTGTCGGTCGGGCGCTCGACGCGCTGGACGTGCGATGGTTCGAGGAGCCGGTCAGCTCCGACCACCCCGCCCAGCTGCGGATCGTGCGCGACACCCTGCAGACCGATGTCGCGGCGGGGGAGTACGGCTGGGATCTCGCCGGCCTCGCCCGCCTCGTCGACTCCGTCGACTGCCTCCAGATCGACGCGACCCGGTGTGGTGGCTTCACCGAGTGGCGCCGGGCCGCCGCGCTCGCGGCCGCACATGGGCTCCAGGTCTCCGCCCACTGCGCGCCCGCCCTGCACGGTCCCGTCGCACTGGCCACACCCAACCTGTGCCACGTCGAGTGGTTCCACGACCACGCCCGGATCGAGCGGATGCTCCTCGACCCCCCGCCCGACCCCACCGGCGGTCGCCTGCTGCCATCGAACGAGCCCGGACACGGCTTCACGCTTCGCGAGACCGATCTGGAGCGCTACCGGGTGGCGTGAGGTCGCGCGCAGTCGCCGACCGCCAGGGAGACGGCACCTGTGCCGTGATTCTGAGTCACCCGCCGATGACTCAGAATCACGGCACAGTGGCTCGCGACTGCCCGCGTCAACGGTGCGGCCTGCGTCACGGCGCCGCGCGGCGACCCGCGGGCGCCGACGGCGGAGCGCTGGGCGGCGGGACGCTGGGCGGCGGTGACGGGGGCGGTCCGGCAGTCGGTGGCGCGCCGACGGGCGGACCCCAGGCCACGGGAGCCGTCTGGGCCGCGCGGGCAGCTTCGTAGGCGGCAGCCGCCTCCCGCTGCCGCTCCTGCTCGTCGAACCGGCGGAGCAGCGAGCTCAGCCATTCGAGCAGCGCGTGCACGGCCAGGCCGGCGAAGGCATAGACGACCATGGCGAAGAGAACCGAGGTGTCGAGCACCGCCTGGACGTCTGTGCTGGCGCTGACGTTGAGGTGGATCGGGGTGAACATGCCGCGGAACGGCTCCATCGCGCGGTCGAGGGAGCGGTAGACCCAGGCGACGAAGGAGGCGTCCGGGTTGGCGCCGAACAGCAGCAGGAGGAACCCCAGCGTGAGTACGACCTCGGTGACGATGACGTAGGCGTAGAAGATCCAGACCAGCGCACGGACGCCCAGGAGCAGCACGCGCCTCGGCCCGTAGGCCCGCGACGAGCGCGACGACCGCGGCTGTGCAGCTCCGGGGACGGTCACACGTCGACTTCACAGCACGCCCGTGGGCGATGCCTCCCCCGAAGCGGGTGGGTCAGCCGGCTCGAGGAGTGGGCGCTACGTGGGCTTGCGGTGCGTACGCCGGGTCTGAGTCGCCCTCATCGCCTGCCGCGCGGCGCGCCGCTCCTCCTGTCGCTCGACGCGGGCCGCGGCCGCCTGGCGCATGGTGCTCGTGAGGACACCGGCGCCACTGGCGATGACGACCACGTTGTAGACCATCTGGACCAGCACGAGGATGCGCGCGGCCTGTCCGGCGGCGTGCACGTCGCCGTACCCGATCGTGAGCACGGTCGCCATGGTGAAGTAGAGCGCGTCGACCCGCGTCGAGAGCCCGACGATCTGCCCGGGCTGACGAAGCTCCAGGACGTAGAACCCCAGCGAGAAGCCGAGCACCCCGACGATGAGCGCCAGCAGCAGCCCGTCGATGTTGCGGTCCGGCTGCGTGATCTGGATGCGGACCTGCCAGACGACCAGGGCCGTCAGGATGGCGAAGAGGGTGGCCGACAGGAGCAGGCGGGCGGCCGTGCTCCTGTCGGGATGGAGATCGACCGGGACGACGAAGTACAGGCCGACGACGAGCACCAGCGCCACCGTCAACCGCAGCAAACGTCGCCACCCAGACATCGCCACGATCCTCGCGCCGCAGGCGTCGGCGCAGTTCACCCTGTCCGGGTGACAGATCGACCCGGCTCGACGCTTCACGCTGTCAGGCGATGGACCTCGCCGGACTGCGCAGCCGGCTGACCGACGGACGACGCGCGGTCAGCCGGCTCCGAGCCGCTGCCGAGCGGATCCCCATCGTCGGCCGCGTGCTCAGCGAGGTGGTGCGGATCGAGTTCATCGACCGCTGCCTGCTCATCGCCGCTCAGGGGCTGCTCGCTCTGGTCCCGATGCTCGTGGTGCTGGCCGCCTTCTTCCCACGGCTGACCGACGGCGCCCTGGGACAGCTGACCGACGTGACCGGCATCGGCGCGGCGGGCGAGCACACGGTCGAGGGCGAGCTCGGCGACCAGGTCCGCGCGCAGACCGGGTTCGTGGGCATCGTGATCACGGTGTTCTCGGCGACGAGCTTCGCGCGTGCCCTGCTGCGGATGTACGAGCGCGTCTGGGAGCTCCCGCACATCGGCGGGATCTCCGGGACGCGGCGCTGCTTCGTCTGGCTCGTGGGCTGGCTGCTCATGCTCCAGCTCCTGGCGAGCGTGCGGTCGCTGGTCGGCGGTGGCTCGATCGCGCAGACCCTGACGCGAGCCGGTGTGCAGATCCTGGCGCTGACCGCGATCTGGTGGCTGACCGCCTGGCTGCTGCTCTTCGGCCGGGTCTCCTGGCTCCGGCTCGGGGTGGGCGCCCTCCTGGCGGGCCTGCTGACGAACCTCTACGTGCGGGCATCGTCGGTGTAGATGCCGCCGTACGTCGCCGCGAACGCCCGCCAGTTCGGCACCCTCGGCATCATCTTGTCGATCTCGACGTGGCTGATCGGGCTGGGCGCCGTCCTGGTCGGCTGTGCCCTCGTCGGCCGGGCCGTCGTCGAGGACCGCACCGTGCTCACGGTGCTGCGGGCGGGTCGCCGGTGGGGGTCGCGGTGGCGGTCGCGGTGGGAGTCGCGGTGGCGGTCGTGGGCGCGGGGCGGGCGAGCAGCTCGAGGATCAGGAGGATCAGGGCGGCGACCGCCACGAGGACGATCGTGAACTTGCCGGTCGGGTGGTCACGCATCACGTAGATGAGCAGCGCGCCGCCCAGCACGACGCCACGCACGGCGTTGCGATAGGTGTCGAGCGCGACGCCCAGACGCCCGGTGTTGAGGCCGGCCCGCATGGTGCCGCCCCGCGCAGCGCCGACGACCCGGGAGCTCGATCGGCGCACGGCGACCGCGGTGCGCCCCGGCCCCGCGACCCAGGCGATGAAGGCGACGGCCAGCGAGAGGACGAGGATCGCTCGCAGGTTGAGCCGGATGAACCACGCCAGGGTGTCGTAGATGGCGGCGGCAGCGTCCGGCGGCAGCTGGTCGGCGGGGATGGCGTCGAGATAGACCGCTCGGAAGGCGTTGAGGGCGAGCCCGAGGAGAAGCATCGAGCCGGCCAGGGCGAGCGCCGCGGCGACGAGCGTGCGCCGGCGCGAGCGGCCGACGAGCACCGCACCGACGAGGCAGAGCAGCGCGAGCGCAGGCAGGACGAGATTGAGCGCGCTGAGCACGCGGAAGCCGGTCTGCGCGTTCTGCAGGTCGCTCGACTGCAGGATCGTGAACTGCGCCTGGACCTCGGGGATGCGCTCGGCCAGCGTGAAGCCGCGGTCGACCAGGCGCTGCTTGACCGCCTCGATGACGGTGGCGAGGCTGACGCTGACGACGCCGTTGTCCACCTTGACCAGGTTGCTGTCCTTGCCGGTGAGGACCGCGACGAGCTGGGTGTGCGCCTGGCGGTTGGCCGCCTCCCAGGCCTGCGCGAACGCATCGGACTGCACCAGCGCCGTCACCTGCCGCGAGACGAAGCCCTCGACCGCGTTGACGAGCGGTCCCTTGAGCGCCTGCAGGCTCGTGGCGGCGACAGGAGGCAGGCCCTGGTCCGAGAGCGCTGTGACCGCCTGATCGGTGACCTGGTCGATCTGGAGCCGCGAGAGGATCTCGGCGGTGATCCGGTCGGCCACGGCCTTCTGCACCGCCGGGTCATGTGCGAGCGGGGCGACGGTGGAGACGTAGCGGTCCGTGTCGGAGATCTCGTCGTGGGCCCAGCGTGCCACGACGGCGAGGGGCGCCAGGATCGCCATGAGGACGATCAGCACGGTGGCGACGGCTGTTCGCCACCAACCGGTCCGTGTCGGCGGGGTGCTGGGCTCGGCCCCGAGCGCGTCGAGCTCGGCGCGCAGCTCCGCGACCCGCTGCTGGCGGTCCGGACCGGCCGGTGTGCCAGGCGAGCCTTGCTCGCCCGTGCGCTGGGCCGTGCCGTCGGAGGTGCTGGGCAGCGGGAGCGTGGGCTCGGGCGAGCTCGACTCGGAGGTCATGGCGCGCTTCCGCTCAGACGGCGGGAGCCGGCGGCGGTGACGCAGCCGACCTGCGCCCGCCCGCAGCCGTGCGCTGCGCCCGGAGCCGGAAGGCGCTGAACACGGCGAGCCCCCCGGTGATGACGAGCCAGGCACAGACCACGAACACCAGCACGCCGAGCGTGAGATGCGGGTCGATCAGCAGGAAGCCGCCGGCGACCAGGCTGACGGTGCCCGAGAAGATCTCCCAGCCGCGGCGGCCCGGAGCGGGTGCCACGAGCGCCCCGACGATGTCGATGATGCCGGAGGCCACCCACCACACCCCGAGGATGAGCCAGACCACGGTGATCGTCTGGAGCGGGTCGCGCAGGCAGAGCAGCCCGACGATGAAGGCGAAGGCACCCGTCACGCCGAGCAGGACGCGCACGGAGGTGTCGAGGGAGGACGCCGCGATCGCACCGATGACACGCACCACGCCGGAGATGAGGAACTGGATCCCGATCAAGATCGCGACCACCTTCAGCGTCTCCCCGGGCCACACGGCCAGGGTGATGCCGAGCCCGAGGCTGATGAGCCCGTAGGCGAGCACGAGACCCCAGTGCTCGGCGAGCGCGGACAGGGCGCCGGGCGGGCCCGCGCGGTGACTGGGCGAGCTGTACTCGTAGGACTCGTAGGACTCGTAGGACTCATACGACATGGCCGTCTCCCGGGCGTGAGGGTTCGGTTCCATGGTCGGACCGCAGCGCGTCGACGGTCCTCGCCCGAATCGGGTGGCGGCCGGGCTCTACAGCAGGTTGAGGTTCCGCGCCACGGCGAGCGCCTGGCTGCGACGCGAGACGCCGAGCTTGCTGTAGAGGCTCGACACGTGGGTCTTGACGGTGTTCTCGGAGACGAACAGGACGGCGGCGATGTCGGCGTACGTCGCCCCGCGGGCCAGCTCGCCGAGGACCTCCCGCTCGCGCGGACTCAGCAGCGGCGGCACCACCACGGTCGTGGCCACCTCCCGCTCGCGTCGCGACGGCGTGGTCGAGGCGTAGGCGGCGGTGATGTCGGGACGGTGGGCGCCCGCCGCCGCGAGCTCCACGATCCACGGAGACGGTGTGGTGGACGCGAGTCGCCGCATCAGCGTCGCCATCGGCGTGCCCTGCCGGGTCCAGCCGAGGAACGGGACGGCGTTGCGGCGCACCTCCGTGGCCCGGGCGGCGTCGGCGAGGTGCGCGAGCGCCTGCTCGTGGTCCCCGAGTGCGTCCAGGAGCTGCGCGCAGCAGGTGAGGGCGAGCGCCCGCACAGGAGGCTGGGAGTATGTCGCGTCGGCCGCCGCCGCGTCGAAGGCGGCGGCTGCTGCCCGGCGGTCACCGCTGAGGTCGGCGGCGAGCCCGGCGACGAGAGACGCCTCGCCGCGCGCCCCGAGAGCCGAGAGCGACGCCTGGAGGGGCGGGAGGGCCCACTGGTCGCCGGACACGGCCGCCAGGAAGGCACGCTCGAGCAGCAGGACGACCCGGAGATGGTCAGGAAGGCTCGTCTCGTGCAGCATCGCCGTCTCCGACGGGGTGCTGAGGATGCGCTCCGCGTCGGTGACCGACCCGCGCTGGAGTGCAACGCGAGCGTCGCGCAGCCACAGCCAGTACTTCGTGGTGAGGTCGGAGCCGTGCACGTGGCTCCCCGTGTCGCTCACCGGGGCGTTGATGGGCGAGTCGGGCCAGGGCAGGTCGACGAGCGTGCTGAGGAAGAGGGTGAGCATCGCCCGCGTCGGGGCGAAGCGCATCCGCCACACGTCGGGGTCGTCGAGGCGGGCGAGTGCGGCGACCGCGAGCGACGCGGCGGCGCTCTCCTGGCCGCTCATGAAGAGCGTCTGTGCCAGGTGCGTCATCGCCGCGGCCTCGATGGCCGCCAGGCCCTCGGAGCGGCTCATGCTGATGGCGAGCGTCAGGTCGGCCTCGGCTTCCGTCAGGTCGCCCAGCCAGTTGCAGGCGACGCCGACCTCGTGCACGAGGATGGCCAGCACGCGTGCATGGGACTCGCTCGGGGAGCTGCGGCCGGCGGAGAGCCGGACCACGCGCTTCGCGAACCCGACGGCGGCGTAGATCGGCTCGAGACCCAGTCGGGCACGCCACAGCCGGAGGCAAGCGATCTCAGCCTCGGAGCCTGACGGGTTGCTGGCGAGCACGCGCTCGGCCCAATGGGCCGCGCCCTCCGCGTCGTTCGTCATCCACCGCGCGAGCGCGATCGTGAACCAGGTGTCGGGCCGCCGCTCGACCTCGTCGGGGAAGGCACGCACGAAGCGGTCGACGTCGGCGATCTCGCCCGAGCCGGCGACGAGCTGGACGCCCGCGGTCGCGATGAGGTCGGCGGCGCCGTCGGCGGCATTGACGTAGATCAACCGCTCGAAGGCCCCATGGCTCTTGCCGCGCACCAGGTCCAGGTGCACGGCTCGCTTGACGGTCGACTGCGCGAGGGCGACGTCGACGCCACCCGCGATCAGCCGCCGGCGGATCACCTCCACGAGAAGCGGGTGGATGCGATAGCGCACGTCCGCCTCGTCTGCGCTGTCGACCTCCGCACGTGCTCCGTGGCCCCGCGGGCGCGGGACCGACACGTCGGGGACGCGGGCCACGAGCAGGCCGTTGGCCTCCAGCTCGGCCAGCAGGTCTGCGGCCTGCTGGTCGTTGGCGAGGTGCGCGGCGGTCGCCGTCGACACCACGCCCTCGCCCGCGACGCAGAGCAGGAGGTGTCGCTGTCGGGGGGTCAGGGACGCGAACACCTCACTCGCGACGTGGTCGGGGACCGACGTCGCGCCGTCGCCGAGGTGCTGGGCGGCGGCCAGGCGGTCCGGTGCGGTGCCCACGACGCGTGCGGCCAGGACGATCGCGGCAGGCCAGCCCTGTGCCCGCTCGGTGACGGCGCGGACCACGTCGGGGTCGTCGGTGCGCGCGTGCTCGATGATGAGCGGCGCGCACTCCTCGTCGCTCATGTGCAGCAGCTCGCCGCGCAGCACCGTCAGGTGGCCGAGCAGCTCGGGGACCATCCTGTTCAACGGGAGGTCCCAGCGGCTGACCAGGAGCAGGTGCAGCGACTCGGGCGCCGTGGTGAGCAGCTCGTCGATGAGACGGTACGACGCCGGCGGCATCGCGTTGGCGTCGTCGATCACGAGCAGTCGCGGGGCTTCTGGGGAGTCCGCCGGCTGAGCGGTCGCCTCGATCGCGGCCCGCAGGCGGTCGGGTGTCCACGTCGGGTCGCCGTGGATCCATGTCGCATCATCGGCCTGCGGGACCGGGCTGTACTCCAGCCAGCCGCTGACGCCCAGCGTCTTGCCGGCGCCGACCGGGGCGACCAGCAGGGTCACCGCGCCGGCCGTCGCCCGGTCGAGCGCGCTCCAGAGCCGATGCCTGAGCACGTAGGTGCGGGGGAGCCGCGGCGCATCTCGGACGGTCCGCCGCGGCTCGTAGGACTCGTGTTCTCGCTCGGTAGGGACTGCTGGCGTGCTCATGGGTACCCCTCCCCGGTCTCGGCGAGGGGCCCCATCCTCGTCGCCACCTGCACTCTACTGGGGACAAGCACCCGTTTCGCTAGCCCTTCTCAGTCATCCTGCTCAGTCATCCTGCAGTTGGGTGCACAGGGCCCAGAGGGTGAGGATCCAGAAGCCGATGACGACGATGCTCCAGACCGGGTAGTAGGGGATGAAGGCGAAGTTGGAGAGTGTGCCGAGGATCGCGATGAAGATGCCGAGCAGCCTGCCCCAGGTCTGCCCGAACAGGATCGCGATGCCGGTGGCGAGCGCGATGATGCCGATGATGAGGTGGATCCACCCCCACGACGTCACGTCGAACTTGTAGCTGTAGTTGATCCCGGTGACGTAGACCTCGTCCTTGGCGAGCGCGGCGATCCCCTCGAGGATCTGGAAGATCGCGACGGTCGAGAGCATGACGCCCGCGAAGGACGTCACCCCGAGCGCCACGAGCCCGCGCGTCGAGGAGGTGTCGTAAGGCTGCGATGTACTGGCCATGGTTCCTCCTGGATGTTCGCCGCCGTCGCTACGGCGGCACGATGGGGACGCTAGGACTCAGGTGGCGCGGCTGCGTCACCCGGAACGGGCGACGTGGCCGGGTCCACGGCGGCGGCCGCCTGCAGCATGTCCCGGACGGCCGCTGGGGCGTCCTCCTCGAGGTCGAGGAGGAGCAGCTGGACGTCGCCTCGGGCGCGGCCGCGTTCGATCACGGGCCGCACCGCGTCCAGGTCGGCATCGCTGGCAAGCACGACGAGCGCGGAGGAGCCCGGGTGCAGCTGCGCCCGGAGCCGCTCGAGGAAGGCCTTGTCGATGCCCGTGCCGCGCAGACGCTGGGCGAGCGCGCCGACGCCCGCCCCCGCGGCAGCCCCGAGGGCCGGCGCGAGCACGAGCGTGCCCAGGAGTGCGCCGAGGGCCGACCCCTTGGAGACCGCCGTCGTCGTCGAGTGTCGCAGGTGCCCCAGACGCGGCTCGTGCGCTCCGTTCACCCACGTGACGGTCACGGCGTCGTGGACGGTGAGGGCCCCTTGTTGCTGGAGGGACTTGAGCCGCACCTCGCCGGCGACGGCGCCCATCGCGGAGTCGTAGACCCAGACCGTCAGGATCGCGTCGCCGGCCATCACGGCTCATTCGTCGGCGAAGACCCCGCGCAGTGCCGCTTCCTGCTCCGAGCTGAGGTTGGTGAAGATCAGCTCGGGTGGGGCCTGGCCTGCGAAGGCGTCGCGGATCTTGTCGATGACCGCGTCGGAGGTCATGAGGAACACCGCGGACGTGCCCGGTGTGACCTGGTCGCGGATCTTGTTGATGAACCCGTCGTCGATCCCGACGTCGGTCAGCGCACCCGTCAGTGCCCCGGTCGCGGCGCCCACGGCCGCACCAAGCAGCGGCACGAAGAAGAGCAGGCCGAAGAGCATGCCCCAGAAGGTTCCGCCCAGCGCGCCGGCCCCGGTCGTCGACGTGAGCTGGCGGGTCTTCGGCTTCTTCTTCTCCGACGGCCACGAGACGGTCGCGGCGTCGTGCAACGTGACGATCCCTTGTCGGGCAAGCTGTTCGATGGTGGAGACCGCCTCGTCGGCGGCGGTGGGTGAGTCGTACTTCCAGACGGACAGGGTGGCTTGCGCCATGGGGCGACCTCCTGAGAACGGATCGGATCTGACCTCACTCCACCCTCTGGCCCGCGCCACGACCTCACCCGAACATGGTGAACGCCCGGACGGCGTACGGCGACCACAGTTCTGCCATGGGGGACCTCGTGGCGGCGCTTCTCCCGGCGCTGCTCGGTCTGCTCGCGACACCGGCCGCGATCATCGCTTGCCTCGTGCTGCTCGAAACGCGTCGTCCGGTGCTCAACGTCTCGGTCTTCGCCCTCATGTTCCTGCTCGTGTACGGCGCGTTGTCGTTCGCCGTCCTCGGTTCCGGACGGCTCGGCGAGCGGCTCGGCGGACCGAGCGGAGAGGACCCGGCGACCGTCCGCGGCTGGACGAGCGGGCTCCTCGGCGTCCTGTTCCTGGCGCTCGGCGCCGTGATCCTGCTGCGGGACGCCCCGGAGCCGCACGATGCCGAGCCGGTGCCCGGCTGGGTCCGCCGCCTGCGCGACCCGTCGGTCCGGTCGGTGATGACGCTCGGTCTGGCGCTGGCGGTGCTCAACCCCCACATCGCGATCCTCGGCGTCGGGCTCGGTGTGGTGCTGACCGCGGACATCTCGCCGACGGGCCAGATGGTCGGCGTCACGCTGCTGCTGGCCGCCAGCATGATGGACTTCGTGGTCCCGCCGATCGCGTACGCCCTGGGAGGTCCGGCCGCCGGCAGTCGGCTGCGCGAGGCGACCGCCTGGATGGTCCTGCACACCCGGCTCCTCAGCGCGCTGGTGCTCGTCCTCCTCGGGCTGCTCTTCAGCCTGCATGGTCTCGCGCAGCTCGCGACCGCGTCCTGACGTCGGATGGCAAAACGTGGTCGCCTCGCCCGAATCCGGTGACGCGGTTCACCTCCGGCGATGCATACGGTCGGGGCACTCAGTTGCTCGTATTCGAGCGGTGGGCTCGGGTTGGGTGTCCGCACGATCAAGGGGTTGGTCATGGGTCAGGTGGCCGGCGAGCTGGTGCCGAGCACGCAGGCCCGGATCGCGAGCGGCAGGAGGCTCTCATGACGAGGATGCTGATCAGGGTCGACGCCGAGGTCTCCGACGAGCTGCTCACCGCGTTCCCGCACCTCACGACGCGCCGCCATCGAGCATCGACCACGCTCACCGGGGACGTGGAGGACCAGGAGCAGCTGCAGGGCGTCCTCAACCTGCTCAACTCACTCGGCCTGCAGGTCGTCGAGGTCGTGACGATCCCGGACGACTGAGCCGGCCCCTCCGGCTTAAGAACCGCTCCGGCCGCCTTGCTCCGAGATGTCGCCGGGGCGGTTCGCGATGACCGGCGTCAACCACCGGTTGTCGGGGTCGGCATCCACGAGCAGAGCTCGGACCAACAAACTGAGCGGGACCGCCATGATGGCGCCGACCGGGCCGATGATCCACGACCAGAACACGAGCGACAGGAACGTGAGCGTCGTCGAGAGACCGACCGCGTCACCGACGATCTTCGGCTGGATGCCCGACTGGATCACCAGGTTGAGGGTGCAGTAGACGACGATGACCGCGAGCATCTTGGCCGGGCCCGAGTCCAGCAGCGCCAGCAACGCCGGCGGGAAGAGCCCGATGATGAAGCCGATGTTGGGGATGTAGTTCGTGAGGAACGCCAACAGCCCCCACAACAGCGGCGCCGGGACATGCAACAGGTAGAGCGCAATGGTGTCGAGGACCGCCACGATCAGGCCGAAGACGGTCGAGACGAGCAGGTAGCGGCGGGTGCCCAAGGCGAACCCCTCGAGTGCGCTGACGAGGTCCGGGCGGTGCACCGCGACCTCCCGGAGGCGAAGGGGGAACGCGCCGCCGTCGACGGCGACGAAGAGGCACAGTGCGAGAAGGAAGATGAGGCTCGAGGCTGCGTCGAGCACCCCGGAGAGGATCGAGCCGATCACGTCCGCCAGCCTGCCCAGGTCGAAGGAGGACACCAGTTGGTGGACCTCGTGGGACGAGATCCCGATGCTGCTGAGCCACGACGTCAGGTCCTTCACGAGCTGGTCGGCGTCGTCGGCGTACTGCGGGATGAGCGAGCCCAGCCGGGCGATCGCGACGACGAGACTGAGCGCCAGGCCGATGACGATGACGTAGACGAGGATCACGCACACGGTCGTCGACAGCCACATGGGCACGTGCCTGATCAGGCGGATGTGCACCGGATGGACCACGATCGTGAGGACGAGGGCCAGGAAGAGGGGCCCCAGGATGCCGCGAGCCGCGTGGATGCCACCCAGGGTGACGACGGCGGCGGCCGCCCCGAGCAGAAGCAGCAGAGCGCGCGGCAGGAGGCCCGAGCCGCTGGCCCTCACCGGTCTGACTGCCACGACTCATCGTCGCCGGTCGACCCACCTCGGTGGGCTCACCCTGTTCGGGTGACGCATCGGAGGTTGGGCCTTCCTAGCGTCGGGCCATCGGGTCGCGTGAGGAGCGTGTCGTGCCGGAGTGGCTGGGCTGGTTGGTCGCCGTCGTCGGTGTCCTCCTCGTGCTGACGGAGATCGTCGTCTGCGTGCTGGCGCTCGGGGTCATCCCCGGCGGCCGCAAGCCGTCGACGGGCATGGCGTGGCTGATCCTCATCCTCGCGGTGCCCTATCTGGGCATCATCTTGTTCGCGCTCTTCGGGAGCACCAGCGTCGGACGGAAGCGCCGCGCTTGGCAACGACAGGTGAACGCGGAGGTGACGGCAGCCGCCCTCGAGGAGGGAGGAGATGCGGGCGCCGCCTCCGTCGGCGACCTCGCTGGTGCGGCGCACCTCAACGAGACGCTCGGCGCCCTGCCGATGTCCGACGGCAACCGCGTCGCGGTCCTCTCCGACTACGCCGAGACCGTGGGCGCGATGCGAGCCGAGGTGGACCGGGCGATCTCGTTCGTCCACGTCGAGTTCTACATCACCGCGTGGGACGACGTGACTGCCCCGTTCTTCGATGCGCTCGTCGCCGCGACGGAGCGTGGCGTGCAGGTGCGGCTGCTCTTCGACCACCTGGGCTCGCGCGGGATCCCGGTGTACAAGGAGCTGGTCCGGCGGCTGGGTGACACCAAGATCGCCTGGGCACCGATGCTGCCGATCAGCCTGCAGCAACGCCAGATCCGCCGCCCGGACCTGCGCAACCACCGCAAGATCCTCATCGTCGACGGCCGTGTCGCGTTCACCGGCTCGCAGAACCTCATCGAGCCGGGCTATGACAAGCCGAAGAACCACAAGGTCGGTCGCGAGTGGGTCGAGACGATGCTGCGGGTCGAGGGCCCCGTGGTCCGTGACCTCGGGGTGCTGTTCGCCACCGACTGGTACTCCGAGACCCGCGAGCGCCTGCGCGACACCCTCGTGATCGTCGAGCCGATCGGCACGCCCGCTCCGCACGTGGTCGAGAGTGTCTCGTGCCAGGTGGTGGGCAGCGGGCCCGGCTTCGTGACCGAGAACAACCTGCGCCTGTTCAACACCCTCATCTACGGCGCCCGTCGGCGGCTGTCAGTGGTGAGCCCCTACTTCGTCCCCGACGAATCGCTCCTCTACGCGGTGACTACGGCTGCGCAGCGCGGCGTCGACGTCGAGCTGTTCGTCAACGAGGGCGCTGACCAGTTCATGGTCTTCCACGCGCAGCGCTCCTACTACCAGGCACTGCTCGACGTCGGCGTACGCATCCATCTCTATCCCGCGCCCTTCGTCCTGCACTCGAAGTTCTTCACCGTCGACGACGATGTCGCCGTCGTCGGGTCGTCGAACATGGACTACCGCTCGTTCGCCCTCAACTACGAGGTCATGCTGCTCCTGCGCAGCCAGCAGGTCGTGGACCGGCTCCAGTCGGTGCTGGACGACTACCGGGCGGCGTCGGCGGCCCTCACCTCCGAAGCGTGGCGGCAGCGCCCATGGCGGGCGGCGTACGTCGACAACGTCATGCGCCTGACGGCCGCGCTGCAATGACCGGATGCCTGAGCGGACCGCCCACGGCTCGATCGATCGAGGACGGTGCGGGTCAGCTGGCTCTGCCGCTGGCTGCCACGCCCGGACCCGGAGCGACCGCCCGCCTGAGGGGGGCGGGTCGGTCCGCCGTCATCGCCAGCCGGGCCGCCAGCGCGAGCACACCGTCACGACCGAGCAGGTCCAGCCCGTGGGGCGTGCGCGAGTAGAGGATCAGCGCGCCGACGTGGTCGTCGTGCACGAACAACGGCAGGCACAGCACACTGGCCGCGTCGTGGTCGCGGGACATCCGCGTGCCCCAAGCCGGCCACCGGCGGTCATGCCCGACATCCCCGGACTCGACGATGCGCTCGTCCCACGCCGCGTCCAGGGATGGCCCCTCGCCGAGTGCGAACTGCAGGAGGTCGCCGATCGCACCGACCACGTCGGTGCAGGCGATGGTCTCGACCCGCTCCTCGCGACGGATCAGCGAGATCGCCGCCGCGTCGCTCCCCGGTGCGTGGTGGACCGCCAGATGAGCCGCCGCGCGGACGACCGACTGCGCCTCCGGCTCGTGGTGGAACTGCTGCGCGACCGCAGCGACCAGCGACACCCATTCCGGGCTCTCCACCATCCGATCCCCGTAACCCACTTGCGCGTGGTTGAAACGATCGTCGTCGTCGAAGGGACCGCCCTCAGGCGTTCGTGGAGCTCGGTCGCACGGTGAGCGACTGCACGACGGTGCCGAGCGGCCCGCGCTCGTCGTGGATGCGGCTGCTCGTCAGGCCATGGCCCTCGGGCCCGAAGGTGACCGTGGTGTCGAAGCCGAGCCATCCCGGCTGGGGCGTGCGGACGAGGTGGGCGGTGAGGTCGATGTTGGGGAACGCAACGGTGGCCGGGCTCTCGCGGACGGTCATGCCGTTGGCGATGTCGAAGAGGCCGGCCGCGCTGGCGAGTGGGCTGGTCGGCTCGTCGAGCAGGTCGATCTCGGTCCGCACCCAGAAGTGCGCCCGCCCCGGGACCGCTTCCTCGCGCCGCAGCTGCGCCGATGCGATGAACCCGCCCGGCCACACCTCCGTCGGGTCCCACGTCGGCACAGACGCCGGGGGAGGAAGACTCGGCAGCGCCGTGCCGGCGAGCGCCGCGGTGTCGCGGTCGGCGAGCAGCCAGGCGCGCAACAGCACCGCAGCGCGATCCTCGTGGCGGAGGACCGCCTCAGCTAGCTCGATGGTCCGCCCGGGCCGCAGCACCCGTACGTCGACCTCCACCTCCTCCATCGGCAGCACGCCGAGGATGTCGAAGGACAGCCGCGAGATCGTCAGGGCCCCGCTCGTACGGCGGGCCCTGTGGTCCGTCTCCACGGCGTGCGTCATCAACCCGAGAGCAGGCGCGATGTGCTGCTCATCGGTCCTCCAGGCACCGGAGACGTGCTCGGTCGGCATGAACGTCGTGTCTCCGGTGCGAACGAAGTAGGGCACATGTCTAGGCTCGCAGGCGCCCCCGGTCGGGCGCGCGCCGGGTCAGCTGGTGTCTCTCGGAGGTCGCGGGTCTTTCGGCGTCCGGACCTGTCCGGGTCCCATCGGTGTCGGTGATCCACTGGTATCGGTGTCTGCTGGTCCAGAGGTATTCGCCTGGGCTCAGTCGGACGTAGTTCCAGTGGCCGAAGGTCTTCACTCGGTGGTGGCGTCTGCATAACGGTGCGAGGTTGTCGGTGGAGGTCTGGGCGTCGGCGTGGTCGGGCGAGTGTGGCCGGTCAGTGCCTGTGCGGCGAGTGCCGCCCGTGCCGTCGTCCTTGTCCGTGTGCTCGATCCCGTCTTTGCCTGCGCCGTGGTCGTAGGGCTCGATGTGGTCGAG
>NZ_BAAIGC010000013.1:0-156629 GCF_054653495.1 Nocardioides sp. AN3 | reverse complement strand
AACGTCCGCCCACCGCCGCCAAGGGTTGGGACGTCGCTTCACACTCCCACTCCTCTTGGCGTGCTCTCTGAACCCAATCAACAGTTCGCTCATCGCCACAGCGTTGGTCCCAGCTTCTGCTGCGGTGGGTGTGACTCCGGGCAGTGGTGCGATCCTGATCTCCTCGTTGTACGTGACAACGGCCATCGCTCTGCCTGCCGCCGGCAGGGTCGCTGAGATCATCGGTCCGCGCCGTGTCTTCCTGTCGGGCTTTCCGCTGGTCATCTGCGGGGGCATCGTCGGCGCAACTGCGAGTTCATTGGCGGCCCTGATCGTGGCGCGGGTGATCATTGGCCTCGGTACGTCGACCGCGTTTCCGAGCGCGATGATGCTCGTGGCACGTCGCGCGGAGGCGCTGAGCTTGACCGGACCTCCCTCGCGGACGGTGGGCGCGCTGCAGGTGGCAGCCTTTGCGACGGCTGCTCTCGGACTTCCCCTGGGTGGCGTCTTGACTCACTACGCAGGTTGGCGGTCGGTGTTCGTGATCAACGTGCCCCTTGGAACGCTGGCGTTGCTCGCGGCGATCCGTTGGATCCCGCAATACGATCGATGCACGCCATTGCTCCGCGTACCCAAGATCGCCTCCAAGATCGGCGGGAGCGGACTGGCACTGTTCGCTGGCGCCTTGGCGTCGATGCTCATCTTCGCCCAGTCGCTTCCCGAGCCAGACTGGCGGTGGTTGGCCGCGGGTTCTTTGCTTGCCGTGCTGCACGTCCGTCGCGAACTGCGGTCGTCACGTCCTTTCATCGACATCAGGCTCCTCGTGGCCAACGCCGCGCTCACGCGAACCTACCTGCGCTTTGGGCTAGTGACTCTCGGAGGCTCACTCCTGACGATTGGACTCCCGATGTGGCTCCAAGCGGGGCACGGGTACACCGCATCAACGGCTGGGATCTTGTTGCTGCCGGTGATGGTCCTCTCGGGGATGGCAATAATGGGCGTTTCGGCAGGTGGGGCGGTCCGCGGGTCTGCCGTGATCGCGGGGTTGGCGATGTTGGCATCGGGCGCCCTGATGTGGGTCTTGCCGGCTCACCCCACCGCTGCGGTGGTGCTCGGAGCGACGGTCCTCGGGGGCCTATCGCTGGGAGCGGGTATCGGTGGGAACCAGATTGCGCTCTATGCCCAGGCCAGCAGCGACGCGCTCGGGTCTGCCTCGGGCCTCTTCAGATCGTTCGGTGCCGTCGCCTCCATCACTGCTGCGGCGGTCGTGGGCGTGGTGAACCGGCATGAAGTGACGGACAAGGGACTGCGTGCCACGTCCGTCTTGGTGACCGTCCTGAGCCTCTGTTTGGCCGCCCTGACGGTCCTGGACTGGGCAAAGCTCGGACAGGTGAGTCGCTCTAGGACCGCTTGAGCATCCCCAAGTTGCTTACGGAAGCTCGTTCGAGCCGGCATGCACTCGGGTTTGACAGTGAGTCGGGCACGGAGGCCCGAATTTCAACTACCACATTGAGATTGGAGATGGGCTGGCCGCGCGGCCGCCTGCGATCACTATGACCATGTTTGACCTTCCGCTCGAGGAACTACAGACCTATCGCGGGCGGGCTCCAGAGCCGCAGGACTTCCTGCAGTTCTGGAAGGACGAGATCGCAGCCTCGCGTGCGTTCGTCGATGCACCAGAGTTCGTCCCGACTACCAACGGGTTGAGCCTCGTCGACACTTACGACGTGACCTTCTCGGGAGCAGACGGGACTGCGGTCAAGGGTTGGCTCAACGTTCCGGCGGGCGCCGCTGCCCCCCTGCCTGTCGTTATCCAGTACCGCGGGTACACAAGCGGACGCGGGTTCCCCTTGGACAACACCCTGTGGGCTCAGGCCGGCTACGCCCATTTCATCATGGATACGCGGAGCCAAGGACATGCATCTGGTGGTCCCGATGGGACCGTGGATGACAGTCCCCACACAGCGTTGAACCGTCTCCCCGGACTGATGACGTCCGGTATCGGTGACCCAGAGACCTACTACTTCCGCCGCCTCTACATCGACGCGTTCCGTGCGGTAGAGGCGATGCGGTCGTCGCCGTTGGTCGACCCGGCGCGGGTGATCGTGACGGGCATCAGCCAGGGGGGCGGCCTGGCGATTGCTGCGAGTGCGCTTTCTGCGCTTGCCGGCGCGGGTGTGCTCGGTTGTGCGCCGGACGTGCCATTGCTGTCGGACTTCGGCCGCGCACTCGCCATCACCGACACCGGGCCGTACGGAGAGATCGTGAAGTTCCTCAACGGGTACCGCGACATGGTGGAGCAGGTGCATCGCACACTCTCCTACTTCGACGTGGTCAACCTGGGCCGATTCGCTCAGGCTCCTAGCCTCTTCTCGGTCGGGCTTATGGACCGGACCTGCCCGCCGTCGACTGTCTTCGCTGCTTACAACAACTACGGGGCTCGATCCGGTCTTCAAGACCAGACAGAGAAGGACATCAACGTCTACGCCTACAACGCCCACGAAGGTGGACAGTCGTACCAGGTCATGGCACAGCTGAAGTGGGCGGCGGAAATCCTTCAGGGCGACCCCGCGAAATGACACATTCCAAACAGGCCACTTGTACCGAAAGGCGAACCGCGAGGTCCGTTAGTTGACCATCTTGGTAGACTGTTCTGGTGCTGCGGAGCGCCGTAGGCATCTGGTACTCGATCGTAGGATTACGGCAGGAGGATCTTGTGGGACAGGCACTAGACGCAGTCGAACGGATGTTCAGCGCGTTCACCTCGGGTGACGAGCAGGCAACCTTGGCGAGCTTTACCGATGACACGCTGCTGAATGCTCCTGGTGTTCTTCTCAGGGGCCCCGCGGCAGTCACCGAGTACATGATCGGCTGGGCTGCGGCGTTTCCGGGCCGGACAATCGAGAAGCACCTGACGCTGGAGAACGACACGCTTGTTGCCCAGCGGATCACGTTTTCGGGGATTCAGTCCAAGGACCTGGTGTACGCGGGTGTCTCGATCCCTGCCACGAACCGGCTCTACGTGGGTGGCGCAGCCGAGGTGTTCAGAGTCGAGGACGGCAAGGTCGCCGAGCAGCACCTGTACTTCGACCAGGTGGAGCTTCTTGGTCACCTGGGGTTGCTTGGCGACGTGGAGGGCGTGCTCGGCGCGCCACAGCTTCCGACGCGAGGCAATTGATCAGGTCGGTATCAGCCGTCCGCCGATGACGTCCGGGTGGCTCTGCGTCTGAAAGGGACGAACAATGCACACAGCTCGTCAGCTCGCTGCGGACCAGTTCACGGTCGAGATCGCCGGAGCGCCGGCAACGCGCGAGGAACTCTTCGTCGAGATGGGTCCCCTTCACCGGCTCGGCGTCGTGATCCACGATCCGTTCGGTATCGTCGGCGCCTCCTACATCCTGCAACTGGCCATCAGCGCGTATTACGATGCACGCCCGACTCGACGATCGCGCGAGCACCCGACCTATCCTGATGTCTACGCTTTCCATGTTGGTGGCCGCCATGGGGACCTGTCTGCCTACGACGTCTTCCCGTCGCGGAAAGAGGTTTTCGTCGAGAACGACCCGGTCCAGATACTGGGGGCGCTCAATGATCGCGGGATCACCCACCTCGTGGTCCCAGATCGGCCCGTGGGCGAGGTTCAGCACCTCTTCAAGGAGCCTGAGCAAGCAAGGGACCGCATGGTCGCTGCTTGGGCCTACTCGCCGGACGGGCGGACCGCCGACGCTGACGTCGCCATCACGGGCCTTGACCGGCTGGTCGAGGTCAACACCAAGATGTGCCTTCAGCACGACGACGCCGGGGCTGAGCGGCTCGAGGCGCAGGCGATGCGCGGCGAGCTCTACGTGCCGGAAGGTGAGGTCGCGCATTTTCCTCCGCTCCGGCTTGAGGAGGTCCCTGAGGCCGATCGCAACCGCATCTGGAAGGGCCGAGAGAACCTTCGTACGGCAACAGGATGGACGGAGACGTATCGCCGAATCGACGTCAGCGACGCGATCAGAATGCTGCACCGTGGCAACGCGCCCGCATTGGCGGAGTCATCCGTCTGACGGCGCGCCTTTGTGATGTGCCCGGATCAGACGGCGTCCATATGACCGATAGGGGGTCGTAGGCCCACCTCCCGATGACCCCGGGCGGTGCACCGACGATCACGCGGTGACCCTCCCTCTCGCCGGACAGTCAGCCTGTCCCGGTTGCGGCGCTCATCCCGCTCAAGACGTGGGCGGAGCGACAACCGCTGAAGTCGGCTAGTGCCCGCGACAGTGCCAGCATGACCCTTGGCATCGGTAGAATCGCAGCTATCCGGGGCGAGCCGAAGGCCTGAGCCGGGACGACTGCCACGCGGGCCGGGTCGAGGATGTGCTCGGCCAGCTCAGGAGACGTTGCGATGAGTCGGCGCCGTGCTCGCGGCCGAGAGGTCGCTTGACGAACGGATGGGCGTTGACGTGTCCGCCCTGCGTCGCGCACGCACTCGATCCGTCCATCATCGAGCATCGGCCCGATGCGGCGTCGCCGCCTCCGAAGGGCGGTCTGCATCTGCGTCGCCGCGGTGAGTTCCCTCGTCAGCCCGGCCAGTGGCGCACGCTGAGGGACATGGGCGACATTCGACGTGGTGTGTGACTGGAGGTTCGTGGCGGAGCGATGAGATCCGCCGGGCCGATCGTCCAGCCCAACGGCCATCCTGGCAAAGGGCTTCGCGACGCCGCTGACAACCACTGTTGGATGGGTGAACTCAGGGCAGACTTCCGGCAGGGAACGAGTGTCGAGGCCGCTGTAGACCAGGGGCTTGTAGGTCTCGTCGGTGACCACCTGGGAGCCCTTCGCGTGGATCCACTCGTCGAGCTGGCGGGTTCGTCAGTCGCTTAGACAGCGCCCGTGACGTTGGAGGACGACAGGAAGAGCACGACCTTCGTGCGGGGCCCACGCCGCATGGCGCTGATCGACCGCGACCTTGAAGCCGTTGGTCTCGTACGTGTGGACGACCGTCGGCTCCGAAGCCGATCACCGCTCGCACCAGTGCGAGGCACGTCGCCCTGTCAGGGGCGGGGAAGGGTGCGGTCCAACAGTGAGAGGACGAGGACAGCGCCAGCGACCACAACCATCGCCGCGGCGATCGTCATCATTCCCGCGTTCGTCACGTCGTCGGTGTAAGCGATGCTGGCGACCGCCGAGGACGAGATCGCACCCAGGGCAGCAAACGACCGCAGAAGGCCTGAAGCCGTTCCGAAATTCGCGGTGGCCGCTTGGTGGTAGAGAGCCAGTTGGTTACCGGTGCCGCCCGCACCCAGCGCCAGTCCGGTCAGAACCGCGATGATCGGCGTGAGCCACGGCCATGCGGAGCTGGGAAGCGCCAGTGCCAGGGCCCCGGCCGCCAGGCTCGAGTACGCCGCCCAGACGAGTGGCCCGCGAACCATGTTGGCCCGAGATAGTGGGACAGTGGCGACGATGGACACCAGCATGGTGGGCATGAGGAACATACTCGCCTCCAGCGCACTCAGGTCACGAACTACTTGGAGCCATTGAGGCAGGCCGAGGAACACCACATAGCCGCTGAAGTTGATGAGCGCATACCTGACGTATGTCCTGGTGAGTGCGAGTTCGCGGATCATCAGACGTAGGTCCAGAAACGGTCTGCGGGCGCGCAACTCCCACCAAGCCTCAACAACCCACAGGGTGAGACTGAGCCAGAGCAGTGGCCATCGGGGCGAGGGAAAGGTGTCGACGAAGATCATTAGTGCTGTCATCGCGCCGGCAAAGCCAATCAGACCCGGCAAGTCCAGGTCCGACATGAACTCGCGGACTCCCCGGCGATCGGCTTCGGAGGCCGCATCGCGGGGCAGCCATCGCAGCGCGGCCAGAAGCGAGATGAGACCCAGTGGCATGTTGACGAGGAACACCCATCGCCATCCGCCCCACTCGACAAGCAGCCCGCCGAGCGGGAGGCCGATGGATGCGCTGGCGAAGCCAGCGACCTGGAGCATTCCCAGGACCCCTCCAGGCGGGCGCTCCAGCCCGGCGACCCTCGCTCGACGTCTGACGATGAGCATCGCCGAGGGAAAGGCGCAGGAGGTGCCGATCCCGATCAGCACGCGACTGAGCATCAGTCCCACCAAAGTTGCCGAGAATCCTCCGAGCAGTCCGCCGGTGATCACGAGGGCTGTGCCGGAGGTGAACACCCGCCGCGGCCCGAGGAGCTCTGCAACCTTGCCAGCCGCGGGCTGGGCGATGGAGGTGGTGATGTAGAGGGCTGACACCAGTACGGCGGTTCGCCCCACAGAAACCTGCATGTCGACTGAGATTGGCACCAACGCGACGGCGATCATCGAGTTGTTGATCGGATTGAGCGTTGAGGCGAGGAACAGCGGAAGCTGAAACCGCCATCCGAATTGTTGGTCGATCAGGGGCTCGGACTTCGCGGGGATCTGCTGCATGGCTCCTTCCATTGGGCGGGCAGCGTCGTGTACGCGGCAATCCACGTACGCGCAATCCACGTACCCGGGTGGTGCGAGGGCGATCGAGCGCTCTGACCGAAGTGGGACGAAGGTGCTCAATAGCGGTCCGAGGTTCGCTGCGACCGGCGACGCGCGGGTGCGGTGTCGGTAATCGAGTCCAATCATTCGCAATACGGAACCCTAGTGCATTGACCCCCGCCTGGGAAGGATCGTGGACTCGCGGCTGGCGCACTGCCGCATAGTGCGCCGCGGCGCCGGGTGACGGCGCGTCCCGTGGTGGTAGACGATGAACGATGTAAGACGCCATCGATTCGATAACGGGTAACCTGGGACGATAATCGGCCATCTCGGCTGCCCGTGTGGGCCGCCCCGAACAGGAAGGCATCGACATGAAGGTCAACCTCGGAGAACTGTCCCTGGAGAGTCCCGACTTCCTGCATGGCGGCCGGCTGCCGGCGACCACCTCGGGCGAGGCCGGCGTCCTGCCGACGCTGAGGTGGAGCGGCGTTCCGGGCGACATCACGTCGTTCGCGGTCATCGTCGAAGACAGAGATGCGCCACTGATTGACGGCTTCGTGCACTGGGTTGCGTACGGCGTGCCGGCCTCGGCTCGGGGATTGGGCGCGACAGAGCAGGACGCCTATGGCCTGGGTGTCACTGACATGGGAACCCGTGCGTTCGTTCCTGTAGGTCCGCCGCCGGGACACGGCGACCACTACTACCACTTCCACCTGTATGCCATCGCCGGCGAACCGCCCGTGCGACCGGGTATGAGCGCGGCCGAGCTCCGAGCTGTCATCTCCGAATACGTGGTGGCGCAGGCCCGCATCGTCGGCGTCTTCGGTGGCGAGGCCTGAGTGCATCGGGTCCGAGCACCTGGCGCTGGCTGGCGCAGGGGCCTCCGCCCTCGGCGGCCGTTCTGACAGTTCGGCGACGCCGGGCTGACGTATTCTGAAACCTTTGACTACCTATTGACGCACCGTGGACCTCGGCCTAATCTCGTCTCACCAACTTTCGCACCCACTAGGTCGATTATCGGACCTGGGATGGGAATGGGGGAGTAGTCTCGATCACAACACCGCTCGCTGTGAGGCGGTGGCTGTTGGCCGAATCCCTACCGGCAAGCCGACTAGTGGAGCTTCGGCCAGAGTGGCCGCACCGGTGGGGCACCCAGGACATATCAGGATGGATTCAATGGCAATGCACATCAGCGTGGATCTGGGCTCATGCCAGGGGCACGGACTCTGCTACTTCGAATCAGAGGAACTCTTCGCCCTCCGTGACCCCGACGGCAAGTCGATCGTCCAGGTCGACCCGGTGCCCGAGCGGCTGGCGCCGGTTGCTCGTCGCTCGGTGGATGTGTGCCCCGAACGAGCCATCCGGTTGCTCGACGATGCAGAAGGAAGCCGATCCTGATGACGGAGAAGAACACCAACCTGCGACAGGCCGCGATGGACATGCTCCAGGCTACGAAGTTCCGCCTGACCATCCACGGCGACCAAGTCGACGCGGCCGACGGCGCGACGTACGACCTCATCGACCCCGCGACCGAGGCCTATCTCGCCTCAGCGCCAGCTGCCAGCGTCGCCGATGTCGACCGCGCGGTCGAGTCCGCAGCGAAGGCCTTCGAGCCGTGGCGACACCTGCCCCTGCAGACCAGGGTCAAATACGTCCGCGACGCCATCGATGCCATCCAGGAGCACAGCGAGGAGCTGGCACTCTTGGACGCTCTCGACTCAGGCAACCCCATCGCCTCGATGCGCATCGACGCCGCGATCGTGCGGGAGAAGATCGTCGCGGCCCTCGACTGGGCAACGGCCCTCCGCGGCGAGGTCGTTCCCGGCATTCCGGACCACCTCCACTACACCGAATACGAGCCCTACGGCGTCGTCGCCCGAATCACCCCCTTCAACCACCCCCTCCTGGTCACCGCCCATTCGCTGATCCCGCTGATCGTCGGGAACACCGTGGTGGTGAAGACGCCGGACCAGGCTCCGCTGTCGGGCCTGCGCATCGGAGAGATTCTCTCGGACATCCTGCCCCCGGGCGTCTTCAATGTGCTGAGCGGGATCGGCCCCGTCGCGGGAGATGCTTTGGTGAGGCACAGGAAGGTCCGCCGCATCGCCTTCACTGGCAGCGTGGCGATCGGCCAGACCATCCTGCGCTCGGCGGCGGAGACCGGTGTCAAGCGGGTCTCGCTCGAACTGGGTGGAAAGAACGCCCTCATTATTTTCCCCGACGCAGACATCCCGGCTGCGGCTGCGGCCGCCGTGCGCGGCATGAGCTTCCGCACCGCCGGTCAGTCCTGTGCGTCGACCTCCCGCCTCCTCGTGCACGAGTCCGTGGTCGAGGAGGTCATTGCGCGGGTCAAGGCGGACGCAGAGTCCTATCAGATCGGTGATCCCCTGGATGAGGAGACCCAGATGGGCACCGTGATCTCGCAGGCGCAGTACGAGAAGGTGCTCCGCTACATCGAGCTCGGGCAGTCGCAAGGTGGGCAGCTCGTCACGGGTGGCGGCCGGCCCAACGACGCGCCTGAGAAGGGTTACTACGTCTCGCCGACCGTCCTTCGGAACATCGAGCCGGACAACCAGCTCGCTCGTGAAGAGGTGTTCGGACCGGTGCTGTCGGTGATGACCTTCCGCGACGAGGAAGAAGCGATCAAGATCGCCAACGACTCCGACCTCGGGCTCACTTCGAGCCTGTGGAGCGGCGATCTGGCGCGGGCGCAGCGTATGGCCCGCAAGATCGAGGCGGGCTACGTCTGGATCAACACCGGACCGGCCCTGTACGCGGGCATGCCATTCGGCGGCTTCAAGAACTCGGGCCTTGAGCGCGCTGAGGATATCGAGGAGCTGTATTCCTACATGCAGGTCAAGTCGATCAACGTCCGCCTGGGTTCGTGACCGGCTGCAGACCCTCGGGGTTTGCGAGTGGCGTGGGCGGATCAGGGCTCAGTTGGCTTTTAGATTCTTGGACAAAGGAGTGGCAGTAGATGAAGACGTTCGAGTTTGACCACCACAGCGAGGGCTTCCAGGACTCGCGCTGGGAGACGTATCGCGAGATGCGCGACAAGTGTCCCGTGGCCCATTCGTCCACCTACGACGATGGCTTCTGGACGGTTGCGCGGTACGACGACGTGTTCGAGGTCTTCCGTGACAACAGCACGTTCTCGTCCAACCAGCAGGTGATCATCCCCAAGGTGCCGGGGTATCCGAAGCTGGTGCCGATGGAGAGCGACTCCCCGGACCTCGAGCGTTACCGGGGAGCGCTGTATCCCCACTACTCGCCCAAGGCGGTCAAGGCCCTCGAGCCGATCATCGAGGCTTACGTCAAGGAGTTGCTGACGGCGATCCTGCCGACAGGAGAGTGCGAGATGGTCGAGGCGTTCTGCGAGCCGCTTCCCTGTCGTGTCACGCTCGCGATGCTGGGCCTGGACATCGACTATCACCTGCTTGCTGAGCCGCTGCATGCCGTCTCCTACGCGGAGCCCGGCACCGAGGAGCACGCGAAGGGTGCACTTGGAGTCGCCGAGGCGTACAAGTCCATCGAAGCCGAGATCGACGCGCGGATCGAGAATCCCGGGGACGACATGATCTCGCAGCTCCTTACCTACAAGGACGACGAGGGATGGTCCCCTAGCCGTGATGAGGTCCTGAGCATGACGCGGATGACCCTCAGCGGGGGATTTGACACGGTCTTTGCTGCCCTCAGTTCGATCCTCGTTCTTCTGGACGAGCGCCGGGACCTCCGGGCCCAGCTGATCGACGAGCCCGAGCTCATTCCGACCGCGATCGAGGAGTTCCTTCGGTTCAACTCCCCGGTCCAGGGACTGGCGCGTACGGTCACGAAGGCCTGCACGGTCGGCGACCAGCCGCTCGAGCCCGGCCAGGTCGTCTTCGCCCTGGGAGCCAGTGCCAACCGTGACGAGCGGGTGTTCGAGAACCCCGACGAGCTGGTCCTGGACCGCACCCCGAACCGGCACATGTCGTTCGGAATCGGTCCCCACCGGTGCCTCGGCGCTGCCATCGCCAGGGCCGAGCTCCGCATCGCGCTGTCGGCGATCCTCACGAACATGCCTGACTACGAGGTTGTCAAGGAGGGCGTTGAGTACCCGCGATCCATCGGCATCATCGCTGGTGTGACGCGAGTCCCGATCCGATTCACGCCGCGTGACCACATGGTGGGCTGAGGTGCACCTGGCACATCCGATTTGGTCAGACCAGGAGCAGTCATGACGGAACCGTTGGTGGTCGTCGGTGGGTCCGTTGCCGGCGTGAATGCGGCGGAGGGCGCGCGTCGAGCCGGTTGGACGGGAGACATCTGCCTTCTCGAGGCGCAGGCAGCCGCGCCGTATGACCGGCCGCCGCTGTCCAAGCAGCTACTGGCAGGCGAGTGGCAGCCGGAGCAGATCCATCTCAGGCCAGAGGCCTTCTGGAAGGAGATGGAAATCTACGTCCGCGCTGGCGTTCACGTGGACCGGCTGGAACAAGATGAGGACCTCCTAGTGACGCGTGAGGGGGAGCGCATCCCCTTCTCGGGTTTGGTCGTTGCAACCGGCTGTTCCGCGAGAACACTGGGCACCATCCCTCTGGGGCCACGAGTCTTCAGCCTCCGAACGCTTGAGGACTCGCTTCGCCTTCAGGACGCGCTGCAAGCAGCGCGTTCTGTGGTGATCGTCGGCGGAGGCTTCATCGGTCTGGAGGTGGCGGCGCACTGCGCCAAAGGCGGGCTCACCGTCGCTGTCGTCGACGTCGATCCGCTTCCGCTGCAGAGCCGCATCGGGGAGGTCGGTGCCTCGAAGCTCCTCGACGTCCATGCCGGAGCAGGGGTCGAGTTCTACAGCGGCCGGACGGTAGCGGCGTCAGCGGAGACCGACGAGGGCTTGCGAGTCGAGCTCAGCGACGGCGCAGTGATCGATGCGGATATCGCACTTGTCTGCGTGGGGGTCGTGCCGGATGTGGCCTGGCTTAACGGGTCGGGGATTGCCGTTGATCGCGGAGTCGTGTGCGACGAGATGCTGGGTACGACTCGGGAACGGGTGTACGCAGCGGGTGATCTCGCATCGTGGCTGAATCCGACGTTCGCGGGTGAGCGGATGCGAGTGGAGCACTGGACGACGGCTCGCGAGCAGGGCATCGCGGCCGGCGCGAATGTCTCCCTCGATCTTCTGGCCAGGACTGGGGACCGTGAGGCTTTCGCTCACGTTCCCTACGTGTGGTCGGACCAGTATCAGCACAAGATCCAGATCGTCGGCTCTTTCACTGGAAGCGATGAGATCCATGTGGAGGAGAGCGATGGCGACGCACTCGTCCTGAGCTACCACCGTGCGGGTGAGCTTCGTGGGGCTTTCTGCCTCAACAGTGTGCGCCAAGCCATGCGCTTCAGGCGGACGGTCCGCGCAGCGGTCGTGTCCTGAGATGCGTCGCGAAGTGCAGCGTGTGTCGTGACCATCTCCGCCGTCCCCCGGATCGAGGATCTGCGGTCCGATGAGATCTGGGCCGAAGGGCACCGCAGTCCCGGATGGTCCCATTCGGGAATCGCTGTGTCGGCCGAGGGGAGCATCGTCTTCGCCCACCCGGAAGGCTGCCGTCTCGTTGTGGTCGACCGTGCGGGCAGCACGACGTTCGCCAGTACGCCACTTCTGGAGATGCACTGCATCCGTTCCGCTCTGCTGGACGACGCCGAGGTTCTCTGGATCGCTGACCCGGGCGAGAAGCTCCTCCCCGGGGACTTCGCCAGCTACCGCGGACCTCATTACGAGTCGTTCGAGCGCCTGGCCGCGCCGAACTATCGACCGGTCACGTCGCCGGGGCGCGTGGTGGCGCTGTCGTCGACGGGCGCGATCGCTGCCGAACTGCACCTGCCCGCTGGTGACGGCCCCGAACCGCAGAGCCATTGGAGCCCCACCGCAGTCGCAGTCGACCCGCAGAACCGATCGGTATGGGTGGCCGACGGGTACGGGTCCTCGCTGGTCCACCAGTTCAGTCCCCACGGACAGTTGCTCCAGACTCTTGACGGCGCCGAGAGCGGCATCGCCTTCAAGGTCCCTCACGACGTCCAGGTCCATGACTCCGGAGACGGTCCCGAGGTCCTCGTCGCGGACAGGCGTAACCAGCGAGTCGTGGCCCTTTCGGCAGACGGCGCATATCGCCGGAGCATTGGCGAGGGCTTCCTCAACAGCCCGTCGGGCCTCGCCTGGTCGGGCGACCTGATGTTCGTCACCGAGTTGTCGGGCGACATCGTGGTCTTGCGGAGTGAGCGTGTGATCGGCCGGATCGGTCGTGCTCCTCGTCCCAGGGAATCGGACGGCTGGCCAAACGTCCGCGGTGTGCGCGGTCAGCTCCGGCGCCCCTCGATCTCCAGCGGTTGTTTCAACAGCCCCCACGGCATCGCCACCTCTGCTGACAACCTATATGTCACGGAGTGGATGATCGGGGGCCGAGTCTCCCGGCTGAGCATCGACGACGTCCGGTCCGCCTTCTGAGGCACCAGCTGCTCGGTTGGCGGGCGAGAGTGTCACCCATCCTTGGCAGCCGCGGGGTGCGAACAGTCAGGCCATGCGAACGGACGGTGTGCTCGCCTTTTGCTACAGGGGCCGATAGACTCCGAATAACGGAGGCGTGCGGTCGTATAACGAAAGTGGAGTGCGATGATTGGATCGTATGATTGGCCGAAGGACTTCCGCAGTTGGCCACCGTCGGACGAGACCGTGAGGTGCCCGTTCGGCTACTTCGACACCCTGCGGGAGAAGGCGCCAGTCCATCGTTTCGCAGAGGAAAGTCAGTTCGGTGTCCCGCTGTACGTGGTCTCCCGGTGGGAGGACTGTGTCGACGTGCTGATGCGGCCCGGAGTGTTCTCGAACGACGTGGGCTTCGAGGGCGATTCCAGTGGTGGAGGTTCCGGTCACAGCCAGTTCCTGGGCTTCGACGACGTCCGCAAGCCGCCGGTCGATCCCGAGGCGGTGTCGAACTACGAGCCGACCGATATCTTCTTCTCTGACGGAGCTGACCACCGTGTCAAGCGATCTTGGCTATGGCCATTCGTCTCGAAGGAGTCCTTGGAGGCTGCGCGGCCGCTGATCGAGCTCGAGGTGTCGCGCCTTATCGACACCTTCGCCGACGACGGTTTCTGCGACTTCCGTCCTCAGTTCTCTGACGTGATGTCGATGAAGGTGGTTCGCGAGGTCCTTGGACTACCGGCTGCTGCCGACAAGCTCGTCAAGCGCCTGTCAGAGGCCTTTGAGGAGAACGACAACAACCCCCACCGCACCGAGGAGATGATCGAGGAGCTCCGGGAGGCGTGGATGGACGTCCAGGAGTTGGTCGCGGATGTGATTCGCGACAGGGCTGCCTCGCCGGTCGAGTCCGACTACGTCTCGAGGCTGGTCGACATGCAGGTGGCTCGCGATGGCCGGCTTGATGTGAACGTCCTGAGCAAGCAGTTGTCCATGACCCTGTTCGGCGCTGAGCATGCGATGGGTGGACACCTCGCCGACATCGTCGGGCGGCTGGCTCGCGACCCTGATCTGCAGGACCGCGTCCGGCGAGACCGATCGCTGGTCAGGGCGGTGTCGCTGGAGTGCCTGCGCATCGAGACTCCGGTTCCATGGATGTTCCGGAGGTGCGTTCAGGACACGACTGTCGGAGGTGTCGAGGTCCCGGCCGGCTCAGCGGTCCTCGTCGCGATGGTTGCTGGGAACCACGATCCGTCCGTCTTCCCGAGCCCTGCCATGTTCGACGTCGATCGGCCGAATGTCGCTTCCGATCACCTGAGCCTCGGGCGCGGTGTGCACCGCTGCGTCGGTGCGGGGATGGCGGCCTTGCAGGTCGAGGTAACGATCAACGCGCTGCTCGACCGTCTGAGCAACATTCGTCTGGTCGAGGCGGAGAGCGATCTGGTGCCAGTCCTGAGCTTCGGGTTCCGCGTACCGCGGAGGGTCTGTATCGCCTTTGACGGTCGATCTGACATGTGACCAGCGGCGTCGACGGACGAGGCGGGGGTCGGCGCTGGCCGACTCCCGCCTCGTCCGTCGACGCCGTGTTGCCCGGGCTGCCGATCGTCGGCGCTGGGCTGCCACTCCGTGGCGCCTGGTTCGCACATCCGCATGGATGCCCCTTTACGGCGCCTCGCCTTTCGACTAGAATCCGAATATCGGGTTCAAGTGTTCAGATAAAGGCCACCGCCGAGAGGTTGACCCGGAGCGGTGGTGGGAGATCTGGATGACATGCCTGAGGGCAAGGGTGTGTCAGGCAAGGGAGACCGCCCGCAAGTGACGACGTGGAAGGCTCGCGACCATGAGTGAGTTGAAGAAGATCGAGGCGACTGTCGACAAGATCGCGTGTGTGGGGACAGCGATGTGCCGGTCGGTCGCTCCCGAGGCATTCCTTCAGGACCCTGACGGCCTCACCAGCGTAGGGGACGTGTCGCTTCATGACCTCGAGACACTTCTCGACGCGGCAGAGTCCTGCCCTGTCTCGGCGATCAAGCTCTTCGACGCTGCCACCGGTGACGTGATCGCCTACTAGCGGTCCCGCGACCTCGTGTCTCGGCGAACTTGAACGCTGGCCACCGCTGGGCCGCGTGAGCGTCGACAAATTCTATTGAAATTGCACAGACCAGGAGATTTACCCACATGAAGCAGACTGTTGATGAAGGCAACCCCGCCGTGGCCACCGACGACCGGATTGCCCGAGCGGTCGAGGCTGCCGACCCCGCGGTTCTGCGGGTGACCCTGATGCACCTCTTGCCCGATGACGAGCGGCTTCACAACATCAAGACATCTGCTGCGCACGCGAAGTCCGACCGCGTGCTTCCTCCGGAGATCACGGACCCTGACGACCTGAAGGTGTTGCGCGAGACGGCAACGCAGTACCTCATCGCGGCGAGGGACAGCGGCGAGGCCGACTTGCCGATTCCGTCGCGGGCGCAGTTCAAGGAGCTCTTGGAGACGTTCTTCGGGCACGATATCCAGGAGAACATGATGCAGTACTGGTGGGAGGAGTTCGGAGTAGCGCCACTTCCGCGCTCGTTCGACCTTTCTCCTGCTGCTCAGGCGAAGGTGGACGATTTCGAGGTCCTCGTCATCGGGGCCGGCATGAACGGTATCGCCGCGGCGGTCCACTTCAAGGACGCGGGCATCAAGTACACCGTGGTTGAGCGCAACGATCGAGTCGGCGGCACTTGGTACGTCAACCGTTACCCGGGGGCCCGCGTCGACGTCGCGAGCCGCGCCTACTCCTACACGTTCGAGCCCGACTTCCCCTGGAAGCACCACTACGCCGTCCAGCCTGAGCTGCTGGACTACTTCGAGCACGTTGTCGACAAGTACGACATCCGTGACTCGATCGAGTTCAACACCGACGCGACCTCGGCCACGTGGTCCGAGGACGAGCAGATGTGGACGGTCGTGCTGACGTCGGGCGGCGTCAGCCGGACAGTGAAGGTCAACGCCATCGTCAGCGCAGTCGGCCTCTTCAACCAGCCGCTCAAGCCGGCGATCCCAGGAATCGATTCGTTCAAGGGACGGCTCATCCACACGGCCCAGTGGCCTGACGAGATCGACCTCTCGGGTCAGCGGGTCGGTGTCCTGGGCACGGGCGCGAGTGGTGTCCAGGTGGTCGCGCCGCTGAGCGAGATCGCCTCGAAGGTGACCGTCTTCCAACGGGCCGGCACGTGGCTGGCCTACGTCGCTGACTACGCAGACCCCGTCAGCGATGACCAGCAGTGGATGCTGGACAACATGCCCGGTTACGTCAACTGGCTGCGGCTCGCCCAGGTGCACGCCATCAGCGACACCGGCCGCAACATGCTTCACATCGATCCGGACTGGCAGGACGAGAACACTGTCAGCGCCGTCAATTTCCGGTTCAGGGAGACCCTGCTCGACTACGTGACGTCCAAGCTCGGTCACCGTCCGGATCTCATGGAGAAGGTCATCCCCAACTACCCGCCGCTCGCGCGACGTCTCCCCAAGGACAACGGCTGGTACGACTCGCTCCTGAAGGACAATGTCGAGCTCGTCGACAGTCCTGTCGCTGAGTTCACCGAGACCGGGGTCAGGACGGAGAACGGGGAGGAGCAGGTGCTGGACGCCGTTGTCCTGGCCACTGGCTTCAACGCCAGCAACTACTTGGCGACGATCCAGTTGAAGGGCCGTGACGGCGCCACGCTGACCGAGGCATGGGCGCGGGACGGCGCTCGTGCGCACCTTGGCATGACGATTCCGGGCTTCCCGAACTTCTTCTGCCTGTACGGCCCCAACACCAACGGCCCGAGCACGCCGTGCGCCATGGGTGAGATGCAGATCCGTTACGTCATCCAGTGCATCGAGAAGATGGCCGTCGACGACAAGAAGTCGATCGAGGTGACGCCGGAGGCCTACGAGAAATCCAACGCCCTGATGGACCAGAAGCTTGCCGGTATGATCTGGATGGACAATCGTCAAAAGTCGTACTACCTCAACGAGTTCAATCGAGTCGCCACCAACGGCCCTTGGTATCAGTGGGAGTACTTCAACTGGACTCTCCAGCCCGATTTTTCTGAATATCGAATGAAGTGACGTGTCGCCGCGGCAAGGTCGCTGCGGCGTCATGTCTGTAGGCGCCCCTGGAGTGGAGTGCGGAGGACCGAGTAGTACGCGGCCCGAGCGCTCGTGGGCACTCCACCTGGGGCCCTGCCGCTGACTTGTTTGGTCACGTTTGAGTCGCCGGAGGATTTCCTATGACGTTTGTCATTACCCGCTCGTGCTGCAACGACGCATCATGTGTCGCGGTCTGTCCCGTCAACTGCATCCACCCAACGCCGGATGAGCCTGGCTACGGCAAGGCCGAGATGCTCTACATCGATCCGGTGGGTTGCATCGATTGCGGGGCGTGCGTTCCAGAATGTCCCGTTGACGCGATCGTCTCGGACATGGAACTGACCCCCGAGACGACGCCCTTCGCGGATCTGAACCGTGAGTACTACACGGTACCTGCGCACCGGGACTACCCCCCGCCGAGCAACGTGCGGCCGAAGCCGGCTGTGCCGGTCGAGGAGCGGCGCAAGTTGCGGGTGGCCATCGTCGGTTCCGGTCCGGCCGCATGCTACGCCGCGGACTGCCTTGTCAAGAACCGAGACGTGGCTGCCGAGGTTACGATGTTCGAGAAGCTGCCCACGCCGTGGGGGCTGGTCCGTTATGGCGTCGCGCCGGACCACCAGGACACGAAGGGCGTTATCAGCCAGTTCAAGCGGACGGTCGCGAATCCAGCCGTCGAGTTGCACCTGAACGTCGAGGTGGGCAAGCACGTGAGCCACCAGGACCTGCTGGACAGCCACCACGCCGTGATCTACGCCGTGGGTGCGTCGGTTGACCGGCGACTCGGCGTGCCCGGCGAGGACCTGCCCGGCAGCCACTCGGCGACTGACTTCGTGGCCTGGTACAACGGCCATCCGAGTCAGGTAGATCGTGAGTTCGACCTCAGCCATGAGCGTGCCGTCATCATCGGCAACGGCAACGTGGCGCTGGATGTGGCCCGAGTGCTGACGATGAGCGCGGCGGAGCTGACGAAGTCCGACATCGCGCCCCATGCCCTGGAAGCGCTCAAGAAGAGCGCTGTCCGGGAAGTAGTGGTGGTAGCCCGTCGCGGTCTGGCTGAGGCGGCGTTCTCCACGCCGGAGTTGCTGTCCCTCCTCGATCGCAGCGACGTGGATCTGGTGGTCGAAGACCGCGAGGTGGCGGCATCGGCCCAGGGACTTCCGGTCATGACCGCAAAGAAGCTTGAGGTCCTGACGAAGGCTGCGGCTCGTCCGGCAGGAGAGAGCCAGCGGCGAATCCGACTCGAGTTTCTCCGTACCCCGTCGGAGATCGTTGGTGCGGAGAAGGTCGAGGGCGTCCGGTTCTTCGTGAACGAGCCCGACCTCGAGGGCGGCTATCGGACCACGGACGAGGTCGAGCTGCTTGACTGCGGCTTGGTGTTCCGCGCCGTCGGTTATCGGGGTCAGCCGATCGAGGCCCTGCCGTTCGACGACCGTGCCGGCATCCTTCCCAATGACAGTGGACGCGTCGTGGACCCGGTAGATGGGCAGCCAGTGCGGGGTTCATACACGACTGGCTGGATCAAGCGCGGACCGTCCGGGGTGATCGGAACCAACAAGAAGTGCGCCTCGGAGACCGTCGCATCGCTGATCGCGGACTTCGACGAGGGCCTGCTCGATGATCCCAAGGGAGACGCAGACACCATCAAGACCGCCGTGGCTGCTGGCCAGCCGGACGCGATCACCTACCGTGACTGGCAACAGATCGACAAGTACGAGCTGGCCCAGGGTCGCGAGATCGGTCGCCCTCGTGTGAAGGTGCTGGGTGTCGAGCGCATGCTCGAGATCGTCCGAGAGTCCGCCCAGTAGGCCGACAGCGTCGTTAGGTGAACGCCCGCAGGCGGCGGGAGAGCTCGCTGAGCATGCGCTTGGCTGGTTAGCCGTTGGCCACCCGATCGGAACCGTGAAGGAATCGGTGTCGTCGGTGGCGAGCGCCATGCCCCGGCGCACGACTGTCTGGGCGACGTGCCGCTGTCCGCCTCGAGGTAGCGAAGCGGCCTGATCTCGGTGTGGTGCACGGCAGGCTCCGGCACGGGTCCGGGGTTACCGACGTCGAATCCTGTTCGGTTGCGCGGATGGAAGCGCCTGGGAACAAGCCGTCGCTGAACCCGAACGGTGGCAGGTGACGCCGCCCGCCGGCGCGATAAGCCCCCGCCGTCCAACCAGTTGCTAGTCAAAACGTGAGAGAGGCCTCTACCCATGACAGACAAGACGTTCGCCGTCCAGGATCCGGCGACCCTGGAGGACATCGCTCGCGTTCGTGACCACGATATGTCGGATGCGATCCGGGCTGTCGATCTCGCATCTCGCGCCTTCCCCGCGTGGGCGGCGACGTCGCCCCGCGAGCGCTCCGACATCCTGCGGCGCACCTTTGACCTCATGCTTCGCGACAAGGAGCAACTTGCCCGCCTGATCGCTCGGGAGAACGGGAAGTCGCTGGCGGACGCGGCAGCGGAGGTCACCTACGCCGCTGAGTTCTTCCGCTGGTTCTCCGAGGAAGCTGTTCGACCTGGGGGTGAGTTCGGAGAGACACCCGGGGGAGGAGCCCGAACGATCGTGCACCACCGTCCCGTGGGTGTGGCCGCCTTGGTGACGCCTTGGAACTTCCCGGCCGCGATGGCGACGCGCAAGATCGCGCCGGCGCTCGCAGCAGGCTGCACCGCTGTGCTGAAGCCCGCACGGGAGACCCCGCTCACCGCGATTGCCATCGGTGCCCTCCTTCATGAGGCCGGCCTGCCTGATGGAGCCATCGAGATCGTGCCGAGCACGGATGCCCGTGGTGTGGTGTCGGCGTGGCTCAAGGACGACCGCGTTCGAAAAGTCTCCTTCACCGGATCCACCGGCGTCGGCCGCAACCTCCTCAGCCTGGCCGCCGACCGTGTCATCAACGCGTCGATGGAGCTCGGGGGCAATGCGCCGCTCATCGTCACCGACGACGCGGACCTCGACGTCGCGGTTGCCGGCGCCATGACGGCAAAGTTCCGCGGTGGTGGTCAGGCGTGCACGGCAGCGAACCGGCTCTATGTGCATGAGGCAGTGGCCGAAGAGTTCATCGCACGATTCGGCGCCGAGGTGGAGAAGCTGACCGTCGGTGTGGCTGCCGAGGGCGCGGCAATCGGTCCGCTGATCTCCAGGCGTGCGGTCGTCAGCATCACGGCCACTGTTGAGGCTGCAGTGGCCCAAGGGGCTCGAATCTCCCACCGCGCGGCACTGCCAAGCGCACCCGGCCACTTCTTTCCGCCGATGGTCCTCGTCGACCTGGCGCCCGACAACGGCATCCTCAGCGAGGAGCTGTTCGGCCCCGTGGCGCCGATCGTGGTTTGGTCCGACGAGGAGGACATGCTCCAGCAGGCCAACGCGACGGAGTACGGGCTTGCCTCCTACGTCTTCGCCGGCGACCTCGGGCGGGCCCTGCGCATCGCCGAGCGAATCGAGGCTGGCATGGTCGGCGTCAACCGGGGTGTGGTCTCGGATCCCTCCGCACCGTTTGGCGGTGTGAAGCAGAGTGGGCTCGGCCGCGAAGGTGCGCGTGAGGGGATGCTGGAGTTCCAGGAGCCCCAGTACTTCTCGGTGGCGTGGGACGCATGACTCGCCTGGCCGGGGCGGAGTGCAGCGTCATCATCGAGTCGCGCCTGCTCGAAGCCCGTCCGGTGATGGATCAGACCCTGGACCAAGCAGCCGTGCTGCGGGCTTTCGACGATCTTCGCCGGGGCGTTGCAAGGCGGGTAGCAGGTGAGGAGGGCATCTTCGTCGGGTTCAATCAGCTCGACTTCGACTCCCGGCCCGAGGCTGCGGGCGAGATTGCGGTGACAGCCGTGTTGGTTGACCACTCACCGACGTGGCACTCGGCTTACTACCAGGCGTTCATGACGCGGGACCGTTTCATGAAGTCGGTCCGGACCGCTTCGGTGGCCCGTGGCTCGGGAACCACCGTGACTCCCCGGACGTCCTGTCTCTGATGCGACGCGGGTCCGTCGTAGACAGCGTTCATGGTCCTCCGGAAGGAATCCAGGTCAATTCCGGCCCTGGCCCGTAGGGTCCTGGGGTTCCCACGGGGCGTCTGCCCGCGACGTGCGCATGGAACGGACCGCCGGTGTCGAAGCACCCTCGCAGCACCAGGGCAACGCCATGGCGGTTAGCGCCAGTGAGGGGCGCGCGTTCGTCCGCGTCCGCAGTGTGGAGCCGTCCAAGGACCGCGCCGTCCACGTCCCGTTGTTCTGCGGGTCCGGGAGGCTCGCCCGTCAGCCTGCCTTGTGCGGGGCTGATGATCCACCGTCGGGCCTCCCGTGCCGATCATGGTCGATCCGGCGAGCATCATGAAGGGACCGCTGCACCGCGGCCCGTCCGCCTCCACTCGAGCTGCCTTCTGGGTAGCGCGGTGCATCTCGGCCAGATCCGCGCATGAGCCCGGGAGTCGACGAGGTGGGGAGTACGCGCTCCTGCCCTCGGGCAGGAGCAGTCGAGTGTGGCTGGTGAGCCCGTGAACCAAGTGTTGCGAGCGTGTTGCCACGGACGAATCTCGCGACTATGATTACCGGGCATAACAACTCGATTATCGAACAAGAAATGAGGCATGCTCCATGGCGCATGGGAAGGTGGCCCGCCTGGGCCATGTTGGAATCGCGGTCGCAGACATCGATCGCTCTGTCGACTTCTACACTGGCGTGCTCGGTATGCGACTGACCGAGATGTTCCGCTACGGCGCGGATGAGGTCGGACACGGTGTGGCCGTGTTGGCTGGCGCCTTCGTGCGCGGCGACGCGGACACGATTCACCACCGACTGTCGATCTTCACGCTGCGCAACCCGAATGCGCAGCAGCCTCACGCCCAGGCGCTGGGCCTGCACCACATCGCCTTCGAGATGGACAGCAGCGGCGACCTTGTGGAGCTGTACCGCCGGTTCAAGGAGCGGGAGGTCCCGATCATCAACGCACGCATCGGTGGCCCCGGCAACCAGCCGCGGTTCTACGGTCTCGACCCCGATGGCAACCTGCTGGAGTTCTACTGGAACATCGATCAGGTCGGCTGGGACGGCATCCCGCGAGCCTACCCGTCGATCCAGGAGATCGAGCTCGAGGACTTCGACTTCGATGCTTACGAGGTTGAGCGGGAGCGTCAAGCTGAAGCCGAGCAGGCTCGCCGCGCGGCGCTCCTGACTGGGAGCAGGGCGTGACGAAGATCGCCCGCTTCCGGTTCGCTGGGGAGGACCGCCTCGGTGCAGTGCGTGGGGATGACTACGTTGACCTGAACAAGGCCTATGCGCAGGCACTTGGCTCGCGCGGCGTGGTCGGCGCCGTCCTGGTGGCCGAGGCGACGCTGCCGACCGATGCGCTTCGGTTCTTCCAGAACGGAGAAGCGGCTCTCAAGGCCGTGAGCGAGGCTGTCGCCTACGTCGGATCGATTTCCGATGCGGACGCGCGTCGTGACGGACTGCTGGTCGCGCGCGAATTCACCAAGACCCTGGTCCCGATCCCCAACCCTCCGAAGATCATCTGCGTCGCGCGGAACTATGGCAAGCACGCAGAGGAGGCTGGGCTGCAGGTGTCGGAGATCCCGATCCTGTTCGCCCGTTTTGCCGCCACGCAGGTTGCGGATGGCGATCCCATCGTCGTGCCTGCGGTGTCGGACCAGGTGGACTGGGAGGGCGAGTTGGCGATCGTAATAGGCCAGGGCGGTCGCCATATCACCAAGGACCGTGCCATGGAGCACGTCGCTGGCTACACGATCTTCAACGACGTGTCCGTTCGTGACTACCAGTTCCGGGTGACTCAATACACCGAGGGCAAGAACTTCCATGCATCCGGGCCGGTTGGTCCGAGCATCGCTCTGGTGGACGAGGGGCTTGACCCCCATGCGCTCCCGATCGTGACCACGATCAACGGCGTGGTGAAGCAGGATGCGTCGACCGACGAGCTGATTTTCGATATCCCCACCATTATCGAACACATCTCCACCTTCATCGAGTTGGAGCCCGGCGACGTGATCCCCACCGGCACGCCTGCGGGCGTGGGCTTCAAGCGGACGCCTCCTGAGTTCCTGCGGGAGGGCGACGTCATCGATGTCGCCATCGAGGGCATCGGAGTGCTGACCAACCCCGTGATCAACGAAGTACGAACGAAGGAGGCCTGAGATGGCTGAGTCCGGATTCGCGCGCGGACTTCGCATCCGCAAGGAGGTCGTCGGCGAGGTCTACGTCGACCGCGCCTTCGCCAATGCCGGTGAGTTCGGCCGTGAGTTCCAGGAACTGGTGACAGAGTTCTGCTGGGGCGCCTCATGGGGCCGCGAGACTCTCAGTCGTCGCGATCGCAGCCTGCTGAACCTTGCGATCATCGGCACGCTCGGTCGAACTGCGGAGTTCAAGCTCCACACCGAGGGCGCTCTCCGCAACGGCGTCACGCCGGATGAGATCAAGGACGCGTTGATTCACCTTGCGGTCTACGCGGGGATCCCGGCTGGCGTCGAGGCTTTCCGCGTCGCCGGCGAGGTGATGCGGGACCATGAAGAGGCGCAGCGCGACTAGATCGCGAAGCCACCCTGACCTGACGGAGATGCAATGATCACCTCAGATGTGCGCTTTCCACCGACATCGCTCCTCATCAACGGGGAGTGGCGGCCAGCGAGCGACAACCGCACGATCGACGCGATATCGCCCGCCACGGGCGAGAAGATCGCTGACCTAGCAGCCGCGACCAAGGCCGACGTCGACGCAGCGGTGCAGGCGGCGCATGCCGAGTTCACGAGCGGTGCCTGGCGGTCGACGTCAGGCGCCGAGCGTGGGCGCCTCCTCTGGCGGTTCGCCGATCTCGTGGAGGCCGATCGGGAGAACCTCGGGCGGCTGGAGGCGTTGGATGTAGGGCGTCCCTTCGGCGAGGCTGCCTTCGCCGAAATCCCTGTCGTGGTGGAGACGTTGCGTCATTTCGCCGGGTGGGCCGACAAGATCTCTGGATCGACGTACAACCTGCCGCCGTTCTTGGGGGCGGACCGCTTCTCCTACACGTTGCGTCAGCCCTTGGGTGTCGTCGCCGCGATCACACCGTGGAACGCACCGACCATGATCGCGTCGTGGAAGATCGCCCCTGCGCTGGCGAGTGGGAACACCCTCGTCGTCAAGCCAGCCCTCGAAGCTTCGTTGACGACGTTGCGTTTGGGGGAGCTCGCGCTCGAGGCCGGCATTCCTCCAGGTGTGCTGAACATCCTGACCGGACGTGGCTCTGAGATCGGCACCGCCCTCATCGCCCACCCGTTGGTGTCGAAGGTCTCGTTCACGGGGTCGACCGAGGTTGGCATCGGAATCGCATCGAATGCCGGGGCGGCCTTGAAGAAGGTGACGCTGGAACTGGGTGGCAAGTCGCCGCAGATCGTGTGGCCGGACGCGAACCTGGATGAGGTCGTTCCTGTCGCCGCACTGTCGATCTTCGCCAACCAGGGCCAGACTTGTGCCTCCGGATCGCGGATCTACGTGCATCGATCCGTACTGAATGACTTCGTGGCGCGCATCAAGGTTCATGCCGAGTCGATCACGGTGGGTGATCCGTTGGCCGACGGCACTGACATGGGCTCGCTCATCAGCGAGAAGCAGATGCGTCGCGTGCTGGGCTACATTGCCTCGGCGCGTGAGGAAGGGGCCACTCTGGTTACTGGTGGCTCGCGGATCGGTGATCGCGGCTACTTCGTCGAACCTACTGTCTTCGTGGGCAACAACGACCTGACGATCGCCCAGGAGGAGATCTTTGGGCCGGTCGGAACCATCGTTCCGTTCGACGACGACGACGAGGTTCTCGACTTCGCCAACGGCACCGACTACGGACTGACCGCGGTGCTGTGGACCAACGATGTTCGGCGTATCAACCGATTCACGCGTGATCTTCGGGTTGGGGTGGTGTGGGTCAATGCCTGGGGCACGCCTCATCCCTCGCTGCCGTGGCTCGGTGTCAAGAACAGCGGTATCGGCGAGGAGCTGGGGCTTGCTGGACTGCATGCGAACACGCAGCTCAAGACGGTCAATGTACTGTCGCCTGCGGCCGGGGAGGGGGAACGGCATGAGTGAGAGTAGTGAACTCGCCGACAAGGTGCGGGCGGTCCATCGGCGCTACCCCACAGGGGTCACGATCGTGTCAGTGGCGGATGAGGATGGGGCGCCCGGGGGCCTGGCTGTCAATGCCTTCTCCTCGGTGTCCCTCGAACCGCCGCTCATCCTCGTAGCGATCAACGCGACATCGTCGACCTACCCGAAGTTGTTCGGTGCCGACCACATCGCGGTTAACGTCGTCGCGGAAAGCCAAGAGGCTGTTGTCCAGACCTTTGCCAAGTCTGGACCGGACAAGTTCGCGAACATCGCTTGGCACCCAGGAGTCACGGGTGCCCCGCTGATCGATGGTGCGAGCGGCTACTTCGAGCTAGCAGTCCGCTACCGGATTCCGGCCTACACGCACACGATCTTCATCGGGGAGGTCATCGCGGCGTCCTTCACCGACGAGCCGGCTCTCATCTACGTCGATGGGAGTTTCCATCCCGGCTCAGTGATCCTCGGCAACGCCGACTGAGGAGTCCGAACCTGACTCCGAACATGACAACGTCCGCGTGGATAACCACGCGGACGTTGTCCGTCTTCGGCTCGATGCGGGCTTCGTTCCGGGATTGTTGAACGTCAACCCTCGCACCGGTTCCACAGAGTTTCCGCGGGCTCGACACCGAGAAGATCGTAGTACTGGCGAAGCAGATCACGGGCCTGCGCTGAGAAGTCCTCGTAGGCCTGGCCGTCCGTGAACTCGTCGACGTCCATGGTGTAACCGGTTCGCTCGAAGCGCTCGTGGCGGATCATCCGCCCCTCCGCCGCGGCCAGGATGCCGTCGAGGAGGACCGAGTTGTCCCGCTCGACGCGTGCCATGTCGGTCGGTGTCGCTCTGAGAACGACGACGGAGAGATAACTCATCAGATTTCTGACTGCCTTTCGGGCGCGTGGGGATCTGTCCTGGGTGCGGCGTTGGGCCGCGCGGGTTGGCCAGGGGACGAAGGCGCGGTCATCGCGCAACCCGAGTCAGGCTTAGGCTCGTCCCGACCAGAACACGGGTTACGATAACCGGTTTCGCGATGCATAATTATCGTACAATGCGAGCAGGTGGGTCAACGCCACTCCCTCGGCGCACTCGGCAACCAGTCGGCCCCATCCGGTGGTGCCGTCGGGTGTGGCCTGACCGTTCGACTTCGCGGGCGGTTCTCCGCTCGGGCGTTCGCCAGCCTGGCGTCCCGGAGTCGCACGAACCTAAGACGGCCTAATACTGGTGTCCCATAACCCGATAATCGGTGCTAAGGTTGTCGGGTTGAGGACCGAGGAACATGGACGACCCTGGTGAGTGCCAGGTCGTCGCCCCATTGGAGGAGTGGCCGCAGAGTGATGGATCCAGAACAGCCTGCCTCTGAAACGGTGCCGACGGAGTTCCCTTCGCACTGGCTGGCGCAGTTCGCCCGCAACAATCCTCGGCGGATGGCTGCGTTGTCGGCGCTGCCGGGCGACACCGAGGCTGATGTCTGCATCGTCGGTGGGGGCTACACCGGCCTGTGGGTGGCGATTGAACTGAAGCGGGCCGATCCGGAGATGGACGTCGTCGTCCTCGAGGCCAAGTTCTGTGGATTCGGGGCATCCGGCCGCAATGGTGGCACGTTCGTGCCGCAGATCATGGGTTCGCGCGAGCACTGGGCCAAGCGGGTCGGTCGCGACGCGGTCATCGGCTTCGAGCGGCATCTCCGCGAGTCGGTGTCGGCCGTGGAGGAGGCCTTGGCAAGGGAATCCGTGTCCTGTGACTTCGTCCGTTCGGGGAGCATCCGATTCGCCCGGAACCCGCTCGAGCAAGAGTGGCTCGAGTCGCAGATCCGATCCGACCGGGAGTGGGGCGTCTCCGAGGACGACACGTTCCTGCTCGGTGCGGAGGAGAGTGCCGCCATTGTCGGCGTCGCGTCAGCCACCGGTGCCCGCTTCAACCGGAATGCGGCCAATGTGGACCCGGCAGCCCTGGTCGTTGGGCTTCGAGAAGCCGCCGTTCGCCGCGGCGTTCGGGTATACGAGAACACCCGCGTAACCAGCATCGAACCGCGTCTCGCCTCGACGGTCCTCGGCGACGTCAGGGCCAAGTACATCGTGCGCGCCACGGAGGCCTACTCGCCGACCGTCGGCGCCAAGGACATCGTTCCCGTGCATTCGTCGATGCTCGTCACCGAGCGGCTACCGGAAGCGGTCTGGGACGAGATCAACTGGTCCGGGCGTCAGAGCGTCAGTGCCGAGCACCCGTTCCTCCACCTCCAGCGCACGTCGGACGACCGGATCACTATTGGCGGCGACGACGCCCGGATCCCATACAAGTGGGCATCGTCGACTTCGGCCGAGGCGACCGCGACAGAGAACGTCCACCGTGTCTATCGCGAGGAGCTCGATCGGCTGTTCCCGGTGCTGCGTGACCACCGGATCGAAACTTCGTGGCAGGGCATCTTCGGGGCCCCCCGGAACTGGGCGCCAGCCATCCAGTTCGACAGGTCGAGCGGTGTTGTCGTGGCGGGAGGCTATGTCGGCGAAGGCCTTACGGCGTCGTACCTCGCGGCCAAGACGGTGCGCGACCTGCTGATGGGCCAAGACACGGTGTACGCGCGGCTGCCCTGGGTCGTGGACCGCCTCCGGTCGTGGGAACCGGAACCACTGCGCGCGGTCGGAAGCGCCGCTATCTGGAGCATGCGGTATCTGGGTGGCAAGCGAGAGCTGCGCAGTCAGAGGGCATCCAAGATCGCCAACTTCGCCAACCGGCTCGCCGGGCACACCGGAAACCTCGGCTAATCACCGACACGTGTAGAGCAAATGCAGGGATGAGGACATAGCAATGGCATCAAGTATCGACCCGATCACCTTCAGCGTCGTGCTCAACCGCTTCAACAGCATTGCCAGCGAGATGACTCTGGTGCTCGAGCGCGCGGCGATGACCGCAATCCTAGCGCTCAGTCGGGACTACTCGTGCTGCATCTACGATGCGCGAGGGCGCCAGGTGGCAATGGTGGATGCCATCCCGGTGCACACCAGCTCGATGAGCATGTTGCTGAATGAAGTCACGAAGGCCTTCGGTGACAACATCTTCGAGGGTGACGTCATCGTGGTGAACTCGGCGTATCACGGCAACACCCATATTGGAGACCTGGTCGCCCTGGTGCCGGTCTTCATCGAGGGTGAGCACCGGTTCTGGGCCGCCGCGAAGGGACATCAGCTCGACGTGGGTGCGTCCGTGCCGTCTAGCGTCAACGAGTGGGCCGACAACATCTGGCAGGAGGGGCTGCAGCTGCCTCCCATCAAGTTCTACGAGCGAGGCGTGCCTCGCACTGACGTGATCGCGATGTACTTGGCCAACGTTCGCTACGCCGACTTGCTCCGCGGGGACCTCATGGCACAGTTCGGATCCGTCTGGACGGCCGAGCGCCGCCTGCATCAGCTCTGCGAGGAGTTCGGCGGAGCCCTGGTGGTCCGATATGCCGACGAGATCATCGACTACACCAACAGGCGCGCCAGGGCAGCCATCCGTGAGATTCCCAATGGAATCTACATCGGCGAGAGCTGGATGGACTCGGACGCCAAGGAGCAGCAGAATCTGCTCGTTCGAGCGACCGTGACGGTCGAGGACGAGACCATCCACGTCGACTTCGCCGGGACAGCACCCCAGGTGCCGTCTGGGCACAACGCCTCGCTGGGTGTGTGCGTCGCCCAGGCGACCGCCGCCATCGCTATGATGTTCGACGCTGACATCCCGCGGAACGAGGGGTGTTTCGACCTCATCACGGTTACCGCTCCAGAAGGCTCCATGGTGAACCCGATCTGGCCCGCTTCCACGGCATCGGCGACTACCCAGCCGGGGGATGTGATTGCCGAGGCAGTCACCAAGGCGCTCACGCCGGTCATTCCATCGCGGGTCCGCGCTGGGACCGCTCACTGGTCCAACGTGCCGAACCTGTCTGGCACGGACCCCGACACCGGAGTGGCGTGGGGTCACCTCATGCTCAACGGCGGCGGTGGTGGCGGAGCCGCCGACGGAGCGGACGGGTGGCCGTTGTGGGTGTGCGTGGCAGCGTCGGGCGGACTCAAGATCCCGGGCATCGAACACAGTGAACTCCTCTACCCGCTGCATTTCGAGCGGTGGGAGGTTGCGGCTGACTCGATGGGACTGGGGGAGTACATCGGAGGCCCCGGTGTCCGCGTCACGGTGTCTCCGACGGCGGACGAGATCGAATGGATCCAGGTCAACGACTCGCTCATCAACCAGCCACACGGTGCGAACGGCGGCACCCCGGGCGCCGGCGGCGGTCACTACCTCGAGCCGACGGTCGACTCGCCGCGACGATTCCTGCCGCCAGCAGTCTTCGCGACGCTGGGATCTGGCGACCGGTGGACCGGCGTCTCCTCCGGAGGCGGAGGATGGGGTGATCCCCTGCGACGGAGCGCCGAGCAGGTGCAGAGCGATGTCCGTGACGGCATGTACGGCATCGACGCTGCCCGCGATGTCTTCGGTGTGGTCCTAATGGGGGCGGCGGACAGTCCGACGATCGCGGCCACGGAAACCGAAGCGCTCCGAGCATCGCTTCGTGCCGCGAGAGCCAGCAATCCACTGGTGGCCATTACTCCGACGGCGCCGGGAACGGGTTCCTGGGTGGCCACCCACACACAGACCGATGACCTGTTCATCGCGTCAGCGATCGACGCCCGCAAACTCTGACCGACCGACACCACCAGACAAGGAGACGATCACGATGGGATGGAACATCGGCGTCGACATCGGCGGCACCTTCACTGACCTCGTCGCCGTGCGCGGTGATGGCACCGCACGGCTGTGGAAGACAGACTCGACCCCGGAACGGCTCGGCGATGGCGTCAAGAACGGCCTGACCGACCTCGCCCGCGAGCTCGGACTCACGGTCCGGGAGCTGCTCGCGGACACCGACTACTTCGTGCACGGATCGACCGTGGCAACGAACACGCTCATCGAGCGGAACGGACCCAAGGTGGGGCTTCTCGCCACCGAGGGCTTCCGGGACTCGCTCTACTTCCGTGACGGATTCAAGTGGGACCGGTTCAACATCAAGTTGCCACGTCCCCAGGACTTCGTCCCGCGCCACCTCCGGCTGGGGGTGAGGGAGCGCATCGACAAGAACGGCGGCGTGAAGGTCCCCCTCGACTGGTCCTCGCTGGCTCGGGCGATCAACACGTTTCGGGCGAGTGACGTCGAGAGCATCGCCGTCTGCCTGCTTTGGGCCCACGTCAACCCTGTCCACGAGCAGCAGATCAAGGAGCACCTAGCCGAGGAGCTGCCGGGCGTCCCGGTCATGTTGTCGTCGGAGGTGTTGCCCGAGATCGGCGAGTGGGTCCGGACATCTTCGACCGTCCTATCGGCCTATGTGTTTCCTCGAACCAACACCTACCTCCGTGAGCTGGAGTCCTGGTTGGCCACGAACGGGCTTCGGACGTCCCTACAGATCATGCAGCTCAACGGTGGATGCGCCGCCGTAGACCACGTCCTACGCGCGCCGGTGAGCATCGTCCACTCCGGACCGGCTGCGGCACCGGCAGCCTCGCGGTGGATCGTCGAGCAGATCGGGCTCGAGGATGCGATGACCATCGATATGGGGGGCACCTCCTTCGAGGCAGGCATCATCCGCCGTGGCGAGATCCCACTGTCGCGCGACGAGATGATCGCTCATCAGCCGATCGGCCTGCCAGCCGTGGAGATCGCGTCCATCGGTGCAGGCGGTGGATCCATCGCCTGGGTCGACAACGGCGGTGCGCTGAGGGTGGGGCCGCAGTCGGCCGGTTCGATGCCCGGGCCAGCGGCCTATGCCCGGGGTGGGCGGTTCCCGACCGTGACCGATGCGAACATCGTGCTTGGCTACCTGTCACCGGAGACGTTCCTGGGTGGTCGGCGCCCGCTGCGTCCTGACCTGGCTCTCAAGGCGATCGAGGAGCATGTTGCGGGTCCTCTCGGTATCTCCGATCCCCATGAAGCCGCAGCGGGGATTCTCCGTGTCGTCAATGACAACATGGTCAATGCCATCCGGGCAGTGACGGTCGAGCGCGGGATCGATCCTCGCGGGTTCGTCATGGTCACCGGAGGTGGCGGTGGCGCCCTGCACGGTGCGCGGATGGCTGACGCGCTGGAGATCGCCTCGATCGTCGTGCCCTTCCAGTCTGGCCTTCTCTCGGCCTTCGGCATGACTGTGTCGGACGTCCGCCACGACTACTCGGCAACGCTCTATGCACAGACGTCTGACATGCCGTGGGATGAGTTGAACGCCATCTACCGCAAGCTGGAGGCAGATGCGGAGGAGGACCTTCGCCTCGCGGGCTTCCGGGCCGATTCGTCGGAGATCGCTCGGACTGTTGACGCCCGGTACGCCGGACAGGTCCACGAGTTGATCGTTCCGGTGCCTGCGGGAGTTCTCGACCAGACCTCCCTGGAGGACATGCGCCGGTTCTTCGATGACGCCCACCGGGAGCGATTCTCATACGACCTCCCTGAGGCACCCATCGAGTTCCTTCACTGGCGTGCCACCGGAATCGGTGTCCGACCGCGGCCGGCCTCGGCCAACGCCCGCGTTGAGTCGGCTCGCGATGACGCTGGGTCGGAAGTGCCTCACGGCGTGCGGCGCGCGTACTTCGAAGAGGCAGGCGGATTCGTCGAGGTGCCGGCCCTGAACGCGCTGATTCTCGAGGACGGTGCAGTGGTCGCGGGCCCGGCCCTTCTCGATTCACCGACGACCACTGTCCTGGTGCCCCCGGGCTACCGGGCGACGGCGGAACCCGGTGGCTTCCGCCTTGTACGAAGCGATGCCGTCGAACATCCAGAGTCGATCGAGATCAGGGAGGCGAACTGATGAGCCAACAGCAGGCCGCACGGGGCCACGCCGACGATCCGGAGTCCATGTCCGTGAATGAGCGCACCGTGCGCACGGTTGTCGAGATCCTCGGAGACGGCAGCCGAATCGACGAGCTCGACGACTACCTGACCGAGGACTATGTGCGTCACGGCCATTCACGCGACATGGGCCGCGAGGAGTTCAAGGAGGTCATCCGGGAGCTGCACCGCGGGATCCCGGCCATGACGACGAGCGAGATCGAGCTCATCGAGCAGGGTTCGACGGTGGCCTACCGCTGGCAGTCGACCGGCGTCCATGCCGGGCAGTACATGGGCGTGATCGCGACTGGCAAATGCGTGCGGGCCAAGGGCATCACCATGAGTCGCCTTCGCGACGGAAGGATCTGCGAGGAATGGGCCTCCTGGAACGAGGTCAGCCTCCTCCACGAACTCGGGATCATCCCGCTCGGACAGTGAGTCGAACGCGACTTTCCTGACCGGGGCCGCGTGAAAATCAAAACCAGAGTCGAAATTCAGAGGGTGACGCAATGACCGACGATCATTCCGACCGATTCGCCAATCGGTCGTGGAAGTACTGGACGGAGCCGTCGTTCGTCGAAGTCGACGGACGACAGACCGCCTACCGGCGCAAAGGTGAAGGCGAGACCGTCGTCTACCTGCACGGCGGTGGCAATACCCGCGCATGGCTTCCCTTCCACGAGGAGCTCTCGCAGCACTTCGACGTCATCGCCCCGGAGCACCCCGGATACGGCGACACCGAGCGCGGAGACCTCCAGAGCTGGGAGGACATGGTGCTGCACTACGACGCCTTCTTCCGAGCCTTGGGGCTGACTGACTTCCACCTGATCGGTCACTCCCTCGGGGGCTGGCTCGCCTCGAACATCGCGGTGTACTACCCCGAGCGGTTCCAGACCTTCACCCTCTTCACGCCGACCGGACTGCTGCTCCCGGACAAGCCGACCATCGACACATTCCGCTGGAGCGACGACGTTGCCTTCGACGCGATCTTGAACGGTCGCGGCGAGGACTACCTGGACCAGTTGGTCCAGGAAGGAGACGCGAACGAGGCGATCCAGGCGTACGAAGAAGCCATCACCGAGGCGACCCTCGCCTGGAACCCGCGGTACGACAGGCGCCTGGACAGGCGCCTCAGCCGGGTGAAGGCACCCACCATGATCATCGGTGTCGACGACGACCGAGTCGTGCACACCGAGATGGCGGAGCGGTTCGCCTCCCTCATCCCCGGGGCGGAGTTCGTGCGTCTGAGCGACCCGAACGCCCCGACAAGCCACCTCGTGCATCTGGAGAAGCCACAAGAACTGGCGGGTCTCATCGCGCAGCACATCTCGTCCAACCTGGAGGCACACGCATGAGCAACGACCTCAAGTTCAACGTCATTCTCGATGGTGCTTACCCGTACGTGCCGCATGCCAGTGAGCGGGCGTCCAACTACATCGATCTGCCGAACAAGCACTACGACCCCGTTCTCGGTCAGCACATCCTCGAGGACCAACTCGAGACGCTCGCTCAGCTGGAGCGGTTCGGATTCGACGGTGCAGTGGTCAGTGAGCAGCACAACGGGCCGATCGGCCTTCACGGCAACCCAATGCTCGCCGGTGCCTGGCTGGCTGCGCGGACGACGAAGATCAACGTGGTCATCAACGGCCCGATCATGAACCGCTACTCGAGCCCGGTGCGCCTGGCCGAGGAGATCGCGGTGCTGGACACGATGTCGCGTGGGCGGCTCGTCCTCGGCCTGCCCATGGGCCACGGCATGCAGTACCACTCGATGGGCGACGTCAGTCCGGCCACCGCCCGTGCGCGGTACCGCGAGGCGCACGACCTCCTGGTGAAGGCTCTCACCGAGGACGGACCCTTCGAGTGGCGAGGCGAGTTCTACAACATCCCCTACGTCAACCTCTGGCCCAAGCCGCTCCACATGCCGGAAATCATCATCCCCGGTGGCGGTTCGGTCGAGACGCTCGAACTCGTGGCCAAACACCGGTACGGATACCAGGGCATCCTGACGCCGCGTGCCTCGGCCCTCAAGAACCTGCAGAAGCTGCGCGACCTCTGCGAGGCAGAGGGGTACGAGCTCGAGCGCCGACAGGTGTCGCAGTACGTCAGCATCCACGTCGCCGAGACCGACGAGCAGGCTCGTCGGGAGATCGAGACACATGAGCTGTGGTCCTACCAAAACTTCTTCCGCTCGCCGAACTACGACAACTTCCCCCCGGGGTATGTCACGGTCAACTCGATGCGGGGCATGCTCAGTGGCGGCGGCTACCGGTCAACGCCGATGGAGGAGATGTCGCTGAACCAGATCGAGGAGAACCACTGGGCGATCTTCGGTTCGCCCGCGACCGTCGCGGACAAGCTCCGTGCCTCCGTTGACGAGCTGGGCGCTGGCGCGATCACGCTCGTCGGCAACTTCGGGACGAAGCCGCGATGGCTGACGGAGAAGTCGCTCAGCATGTTCGCTGAGGAAGTGATTCCGAAGTTCCGCTCCGAGGAGGGCAAGGGGTCGGCGCCGGGCTACTCGACCCTCGCCGAGTATGGCGCTCGCCGGCCTCGAGAGTTCACACGGCCGACGATCGTCGTCAACGGTGAGCGTCGCGCGGTCCAGGACGGCCTGCCGGCCTGAGTCACACACCGGGCTCGCCTCAGACCGAGGCCTTTGGGCGAGCCCGGTAGTCGGAGCTCCGGGCGGACGGAGCTCACCCCACGAACGGAGGATCAAGGAATGTACATCCATATCGACGTGACTCGGATTCCTCCGACCGTCGAACTACGGGCGCCCGATGACTTCTCTGACTTTCGCGTCGACGTCGTGAGCAGTTCTCATGTCTGGGTCGATCCCTCAGTGTTGCAGGTTCTCGCCGCCAGGGACTCCGACGCCCAGTGGCAAGAACGACTCACTGCGATGGCCGCCTTTGCCGAGAGCCGTGGGTGGACCGACGACCAAGGGAGGATCCGGGCGCACGTCGCGAGGTGAGCTTCGGACGAGCGCGAACGAGCCATTGGCAGGATCTTGTGCGGTGTAGACCTGTCGGTCGAGGCGGACAGGCCCGTCGTGGCATGGCGCTCGCGCCAGGGCCAACACGAGGACAAATTCCTCAGAAGATGAACCACCCGATGCTCCACTTGAGGCGATGCCTGTGGTAGATAGGACCGATAGTCGAACTCTCGCCGCCCGTAATGTATAGCCGTGGAGGACATATGGAAACCGCTCAGACTGCGGACTACGCCCTGAGGGTGCTGCTCGAACTTGAGCGTCATCAGGGCGAGCTGGGCGATGAGAGCAATGTTGGCCTCTCAGTCACGGAGTTGGCGCGGGGGCTAGAGCTCAATCGGGCCGTCGTCCAGCGAGTCGTCGCCACGCTGCACCGCCGGGCCCTGCTGACCCGCTGCTTCGACGGGAAGTACGTGCTCGGTCCCGGTCTCCTCAACCTCGGGCGCGGAATTCCCCACGAGCTTGCCCACATCGCGAAGCTCGCGCTCGTTGATCTCGCGGAGTCGGCCGAGGAGATGGTCGTGCTGTCCGTTCCCGAGGGTGACGAGAGCGTCGTGGTGGCCCGTCAGAACGGCAACCACGGACCGCTCCGCATCGAGTACGCCGTCGGCTTCCGCCATTCAATGGCTAGGGGTGCGAGTGGCTTGGCAATGCTCGCGTTCATGAGGCCGGCAGTAGCGGCTCGGCTGATGCCGGCTGACGACTTGCCCAAGCTCGAGCGAATCCGACAGGCCGGGTATGCACTCACCCACGGCGAGATCGCTGCGGCCATGGTTGGCGTGGCCGTACCGATCCGGTTAGAGGACGGCAAGATTTTGGGTTCCGTCGCAGCCGTCCTCCCCAACGAGCGCGCCGAAGGGGCCGAGCGTCTCGTTCCGCAACTCGTCAAGGCGGCCGAAGCCATCCAGGACGAGTACGTCCGCCAGGTTGTCCGCGCTGGAAAGGGGCATGACCATGAGTGAGATCTCGAAGACTGCCGACAAGGCCATCTCGATCCTCTTCCAGTTGGCACGCCTCGATGCGGCCACACCTCAGCAGTTGGCGCTGACCACCGGAGTCAATCGGACGGTCTCCCAACGGTTGCTGTCGACGCTGCTGGCGCGGGACTTCGTGGCCCGCGCTGACCGCGAGTACGCCCGTTCGTACCGCTTGCGTCAACTTGCCCAACTGGTTCAGCCCCGTCTCCGGCGAGCGGTGGAGCCGCAGGCCCATCTGCTTTCGGAGCAGACCGGCGAAACCGTCGTCTTCCAGATCCCTGATGGGGGAGATCTGGTGGTGTTGGTGGAGGCTACCCAACCGCGGGAAGTCTCGTTGCATGTGAGGCACGAGGTTGGATCCCGCAGCCCGATCACCCAAAGTGCCTCGGGGTTGGCGATACTGGCTGCGCTGTCCCCGGCCGAGGTCACAGCCTTCCTTCGGCGGGGTCCCAGTCCTGAGTTGGCCGCACGGCTCGACTCAATCCGGGCGGACGGCTACGCGAGAACGTCCAACGAGCTCCAGCAGGGAGTCAGCGGACTGGCTACGGCGGTGCGAGACGGCGATGAGGTCGTGGGCAGTCTGGCCATCTTGGTGCCAACCTCGCGGTCGACTGAGTTGGACGGCTATCGGCGGGACATGGACAGGGCGGTGGCGCGCATCGAGCGTGCACTGGCCTGACACCGCGAAGCCTCCGTCGGGGCTCCGCGCCGAACGACGAACGTGAAGGACTGTTCGTCCGGTCCCACGTGCGGATGGGACGCACGTCGCACCCTAGGATGCAGACGACCTGCTTGACGGACACGAAGGCAAGTGAATGGCGATGACCGCAGCAGAGACGACCGGCGGCACGACCCTAGCCATCCAGATGCGTGCGGTCTTCCTCGAGTTGGCGCGCCAGGAGGACGAGTGTGCGGCCGTTGAGGCGGCGGCGCAGCCCTACTGGGTCGCCTGCCCCTCCTCCGTACAGGAGCATCGCGCGGCTGCCGCCGTGCTCCGCAACCGAGCCGACCACCTGGCGACCCTCATCGGTCGCGAGATCGCATGATCGGGAGGCGAGGGCGATGAACTGCCACGTCACCACCGTTCCGAGGAGCGAGCTCGGTCTGGCGCTATGCGCGATCAGCCTCGGCGGTGGGACTGTCACCGCGACCTACTTGTCCGCGGACACGGTAGAGATCACGTATGTCACCCGGGGCGATCGGTCTCGATGCGTGATCGCTGATGGTCCGCCCGGAGGGAGTCGGCGCCCGATTGCATCGGGCACCTTTCAGAGGGTCTCGGTCACACCAAGACCGCAGTCCTTCGCGATCGGATCAACAAAGCCGCGGCACTGCCGCTCGGCGGAGCCCGCGGCGCTCGCGTGCTGGTCAACGCGGCGGTCGAGGCGTCTGCGCCATGGTTCCTACGAGCGGATCGCTGCCCTCAGGACCGCTGCCGTTTCCAGATCACCGGCGACCTCCCCCTTCGCGGCCGTACAACCTCCGAAGCCCAACGCGCGGACAGGAATTGCGCCCTCCGTGCGGCACACAGGTCCGCCGCGATCGCGATCAATGCCAATCCGAGTGTCCGCGCAGCCCAAGCCCGCTGCCACATCGCCGTAGCCAAACTCCAGCTCGCAGGCGTCGTCTCATGGGACGTGATGTAGTTCAGCACACCGAGCATTCACACCGCTGCGCGGACACCTAGTCATCGCAGGTGGATCGTCCGCCTCGGAAGCGTGAAACACTGGACCGTACAGGCATGACCATGCGGCGCAGGGCCTTCCGCGCACGGTGGGGTTTCCAGCTGACATGGCTGAGTGCTGAAATGTGTGTCATGACAAAGACCAGGCTCAATTGCCCGTGCGGAGTGCAGATCTCGGCTGAGGACGAGGACGGCCTGGTCGAACAGGTGCAGGAGCACCTCAAGACTGCGCACCCAGGGATGGAATACAGCCGAGAGGAAATCCTCCTCGTCGCCTTCTGACCGTCGGGTATCACCGCCGTTGCGTGCTCCTGCTGGACTTCGTGGACCCTCGACAAGCCGACGTCCTCCTACGCCACGATCGGCAGGTGTGTATGCCGGTCGTGGTCTCGATGCTGAACAGCTACTCCGGCTGCGCCGCGGCCGCCTCGGGGTTCCTGCTGAACAACGACCTGCTCATCGTCACCGGCGCGCTGGTCGGCTCCTCGGGTGCCTACCTGTGCTACGTCATGTGCCAGGCGATGAACCGCTCCTTCATCTCAGTCATCGCCCGCGGCTTCGGCATCGAGGCCAAGACCGACTCCGACACCGACTACGGCGAGCACCGTGAGATCGACGCCGAGGGTGTCGCCGACCTCCTCTCCAGCGCGACGTCGGTGGTGATCACGCCCGGCTACGGCATGGCGGTCGCCCAGGCCCAGTACCCCGTCGCCGACCTGACCCGCCGGCTGCGCGAGCGCGGGATCGAGGTCCGCTTCGGCATCCACCCGGTCGCCGGCCGGCTGCCCGGCCACATGAACGTCCTGCTCGCCGAGGCCAAGGTCCCCTACGACATCGTCCTGGAGATGGACGAGATCAACGACGACCTCGCCGAGACCGACGTCGTGCTCGTCATCGGCGCCAACGACACCGTCAACCCCGCCGCCGCCGAGGACCCCACCAGCCCGATTGCCGGCATGCCCGTGCCGCGGGTCTGGGAGGGCGATGCCAAGGCCCGCGTCACCGATATCCTCAACGCGCTCACCCGCGTTCCGGTCCGATGAGAAACAGCCCCATGCGTTGGCCGCAGGTGCCAATAGACTGAAATGTCATCCGGTGCCGTCCCGTCGAGGCCGCGGGCTGGAGCAGCTGCGGACACTGTTGAGGAGGGAGCCTATGGAAGCTCAGCGTCACGCTGGCACCGCGGTTGCGACCGACGAGCTAGCCGAACCGCGAGGAAGGCTGCCCTTGGAGCAGACCAGCCTCGTCGGCCGTCGCCGTGAGTTGACCGAGATCAAACGGCTGCTCGGCGAGTTCCGGCTGGTGACCCTGATCGGTACAGGTGGGGTGGGCAAGACCAGGCTGGCGCAGCGCGTAGCAGGTCAGAAGCGACGTGCCTTCGCTCACGGTGTGTGGTTCGTCGACTTGACTAGCGTGCGGGACCCGGCGCTCAGCCCGCTTGCAGTAGAACCAGAGTTGCTCGCGCACGTGGTGACTGTCGAGATGGGGCTGCGGCAACAGTCGACGCGGGGATCCCTGGAACTTCTGACGGACTATCTCCAGGCGCGCTCAGCGCTGTTGGTGCTAGATGACTGCGAGTACCTCATCCCCGCGTGTGCCGAGCTAGCCGACCAACTCCTGGTGGCCTGTCCAGAACTACGGATCTTGGCCACTAGCCGCGAACCCCTCGGTATCGCAGGCGAGGGCCTGTTCATCGTACCGCCGCTGCCAGTCCCCACACCCGGGCAGGGCGGCTCAAAGCTTCTCGGCTACGAGTCGGTTGCGCTGTTCGTGGCTCGTGGTGAGACGTCGAATCGAGGATTTCGCCTTGACCAAGACAACCAGGCCGCTGTCTCCGGTATCTGCCGCCGGTTAGACGGTCTGCCGCTGGCGATTGAACTGGCCGCATCCTGGTTGCCTGTCCTGGCGCCTCAACAGATCCTCGACCGCTTTGCAGACGGGCTCCTTCTGCAGGCTCGCCGCGCTCGCTCGGCTCCGAAGCGTCAGCAGACACTGCGCGCCTGCATCGATTGGTCGTATGAGCTCTGCAGCGAAAGTGAGCGCCTACTATGGTCGCGGCTGTCGGTGTTTGTCACGGCTTGTGAGCTCGACTCAGTCGAGGGCGTTTGCACGGATGATCGACTACTGCGGGGAGAGCTGCTCGAGGTACTCGCGGGGCTGGTTGAGAGGTCCGTCCTCATTCGTGATACCGACGGCCAGGTATCGCGGTACAGAATGCTCGAAACGCTGAAGCAGTACGGGCGCGAGAAACTCGAGGCTTCCGGCGAAGACGCTGAGTTTCGCCGCCGTCACCGCGACTGGTTCGCACAAACTGTCGAGCAGGCCCAAGCTGAATGGATGAGCGACCGTCAGGCCTCTTGGTCGGGCCGTTTGGGCCGCGTGCACTCGGATCTCCGCGCCGCGGTCGAGTCCGGCCTGGCCGAACCAGGTGAGGCCGGATCGGCTCTGCGCATGACAGTAAACCTACCTGCAATGTACTGGCGGAGGCGCGGTCTGTTCAGCGAGGGTCGCCGCTGGCTGGCGCTTGGCTTGGCCAAGACAGGGCCTCCCGCCGATCTGCGGGCTCGCGCGCTGATCCTGGATAGCGAACTCGCATTCATCCAGGGCGACATGCAGGCTGGTCGCGCATCATTAGCGCAGGGGACCCAACTTGCCGAGCAAGTCGGGGACTCGGGCGCGCTGGCTAACGCATTGCTCGCTCGCGGTCTGGGAGCCATGTATACCAACGAGCTGTCGACTGCCGTCCACGTCCTTGAGCAAGGCCTCGAGATCCTGCCGCACGTGCCGGATCCGGATCTGGGTTTGCGGGCGCAGATGCTTTACAGGTTAGGGCGGGCAACCGCGCTCGTAGGGGACTACGATCGCGCGCTTGCTTGCGCACAGGAGGTCGTGACAATCACAGAGGCAGTTGGAGAGATCTTCCTGCGGTCCCATGCGATGCGGCTCAAGGCGTTCGCAACTTGGCGTCAAGGCAACCTCGACCGAGCCAGCGAGTACGAGCGGAGTAGCATGCATCTTAGCCGGGCGATAGACGATCGGTTCAGCGTCGCCTTGGAACTAGACGAACTGGCTTGGATCAGTGTCGACCAGCACAAGGATCGACAGGCCGCCACGTTGCTGGGCCTGGCGGACAAGCTCAGCGGCGAGCTCGCCGCACCCATTTCGACTTATCAGCACAGAGCCGGCTTCCACGACAAATGCCTTGAGGACGTCCGCACCGCGTTGGGTGACGCCGCGTTCCGCCAGGCATTCACAGATGCCAGCGAACTTACGTACGAGGCTGCCCTGGCATTCGCTCTCGAGCAGCCCGATCCGCAGCGGCCAGCACCACGAGCTGCGACTCTTCTGACATCCCGCGAACGCGAAGTCGCAGATCTGGTCGCCGAAGGCCTGAGCAATAAGGAGATCGCTACCCGGCTCGTCATCTCCCAACGCACGGCGGAGACCCACGTCCAGAACGTTCTCATCAAACTGGGCTTCACCTCCCGCACTCAAGTCGCCGCGTGGATTGCCGCTGACAAAGGATCCGTTGGCCCGTAGAGCGCCCTCCTCGATGCCGGGCCTGTGTTCGGGCGTGGCTTGGCTTGGCTTGGCTGGGGCGCCCGGGCCGAGCAGGGGCGTCACCCGGCCGCGTGTCCCCTGGCGCCGCGGAGGCTGCGGCCAGCCCAGCGATCCGAACGTGGCGAGCGACGTGAGCCGTTGCCCAGTGCGGACGGAATACGTGGCGCAGCGTGTGACGCGATGCTCGAAGTTCGCACGTTTCTGTTGACACCTCGCCTCGTGCATTCATAGCATGCGGACCACAGAGACCGCTTATCGGTACCCATATCGCTCGGAATCACTATTAGACCGGCATTCGGAGCCGCAAGATCGAGAGGCGAAAAGTCATGGATCGCGCAACCCGTAGGGGGTTGGACGCTCAACGGCGCACCCTCGGGCCGATTGAAAACAACCTGATCGACGAGTGGATGTCAGGGGCCATCAGCCGACGAATGTTCGTAAGAGGCGCCAGCATCATCGGACTGTCGGTCCCGGCGGTCGGCCTACTATCGGCATGTGGAACAGGGAGCGCCAGTACGTCGGCAGCTGGGGTGCTGCGGATCGGCGCGCTGACTCCACCCAACGGGGAGGTCAACCCCTATGCACTGCGAAACCGCGCTGATGCGGTGCCGATGTCGGTGGTGGGCGAGTACCTGTTCCGAACACGCAAAGACGGTGGACTCGAACCCGAATTGGCCGTCGAGTGGTCGCCGAACGATGACGCCACGGTGTGGCGCATCAAGCTCCGGCCGGACGTGACGTTCCATGACGGCAGCCCGATGACGGCTGCGGACGTCATCGGATCGCTCAAGCGATTTGCGGACCCCAAACTGTCGTCTGCCGGAGCCAACGCTGGGTTGCATGACCTCATCAGCCCCGAGGGGCTTTCGGCCGAGGGTGACCTCATGGTCGTGTGCCGCCTCAATTCGCCGAGCGGGACATTCCCAAGCATCCTCTCGTCTGGTAGCTACTGGCCGATCATCCACCGCGCGGACTACAAGGCCGGGACCTTCGTATCGACGCCCCAGGGAACCGGTCCGTACGTCTTCAAGTCGTATGACCCGTCCTCGGGAGCGTCTTACACCCGCAATAATCACTACTGGGGTGGCAAGGTGCCCGCTTCCGGCGTCGAGATGACGTTCTTCGCGGACGACTCCAGCGCGAGCACGGCGATGCTCGACGGGCAGATCGATATTCTTCCCAACATCGTGTATTCGAACGCCACCGCGCTTCTGAAGGCCAAGGACCTCAAGGTCCAGAGCGTACCGTCGACCGAGAACAGGTGGCTTTCGTTCCGCTGTGACCGACCGCCATTCGATGACGTCCGAGTCCGTCAGGCTGTCGCCTACGCGATCGACCGCCAAGCGCTCGTCGACACTCTCCTCGGAGGCTACGCAAGCATCGGCAACGACTCGCCGATTGCCCCCGGATATCCGGCGTACGACTCGACCGTGCCGCAGCGCCAGCGAGACCTTGACCGTGCAAGGAGTCTGCTGGCGGACGCTGGGCAATCAGACCTGACGTTCGAGTGGAGCACAACCCCGGATTACGAACTGCTAAAACTAGCCCAGCTCGCGCAGCAGCAGTTGCGTGAAGTCGGCATCACGACCACCATCAACGTCCAGCCAGCCTCTGTGTTCTATGAGGAGCCTGACCCCTTCGACAATTACGCGGCAGCTATGGTCTATGGAAGCCCGCGTCCCAACATCGACGGATGGCTCCGATATGGATACGTGTCGGGGACAAACCGGTCGAAGTATTCCAATCCAAAGCTTGATACGCTGGTCAAGCAATTGACAGCAGCTGTCGACATCGAATCCCAGCGGCGCGTTTGCCGTGAGATCCAGTTGACGTGTCTCGACGATACGCCCGCTGTCATGCCCTACTTCCCCGACAAGTTGGCGATGACGTCGAAGGCCGTGGATGGCTACGACGTTCGACCCGAGAACGTCGTCGACCTCAGGAACACCTCGGTCAAGCGCTAGTCCTGGTCTTGATCCGGTTGCGTGAATCCACGCGACCGGATCAAGAATCCGTTCCACATCGCATCGGCCAGCTACGAAACCCACATCGAGGAAACGTGCTTGCACTCTCAGAACTTCGATCGCGTTATCCGGACCTGACCTACTTCCTCCTGTTTCTGATCCGCAGGATCTTGCTCGCACTGGTCACGCTTGCCGTACTGTCCACTCTGGTGTTCTTTCTCGTGAACATGCTTCCCGGTGACGTGGGGCGGATTCTGCTGGGGCACGAGGCGAGTGCGGAATCGGTCGCCAGACTCAACCATGAACTCGGGTTGGATCGCCCCCTCCTCGACCAGTACAAGGACTGGATCACTGGCCTGCTTAGTGGCGATTTGGGGACCTCGATCCAGTACAAAATCCCTGTCGCCGACCTTCTGTGGACGTCGCTGTGGAACTCGGTGCGACTGGTCTCTCTAGCGCTTCTTATCGCGTTCGTGTTGGCAGTAATGTCCGGAATGATCGCGGGCCTGAGGGCGGGTCGAGCCCCGGATCGGGTCCTGACGATCACTGGTTCGGTCTTCCTGGCTGTGCCGGACTTCGTTTTCGGAATCGGGTTCATCGTCATCTTCGCGCTCGGGTTGGGGTGGTTCCCGACGAGCGCGCGGATCCCCGAAGGCACTCCGCCACTGGGCTACCTCCATTACCTGATCCTGCCGGCGATCGTCATCGCGTTGTACGAGTATGCCTTCCTGCAGAGGCACTTGCGCGCCAGCGTGATCGAGACGCTGCAGTCCGACTACACGCGGACCGCTTATCTGATGGGCGGGAGGTCGATCCACGTCGCACTTCGGCATGTACTGCGCAACTCCCTCGCCCCGACACTCGCGGTGTTGGCCGTCCATGTCGGAGCGCTGATCGGCGGCTCGGTCGTCGTGGAGGTGATGTTCAACTACGACGGCGTCGGGAGGAGAATCGTGACGGCCGCCGAGGCGAAGGATTTCCCCTTGCTTGGCGCGTGCGTTCTCGCAGTCGGGACCATCTACATCGCGGCGACCTTGGTCGTCGACATCGTTCAGGCCTGGACGAGTCCGCTAATTCGGCGTGTCAACGGCTAGGGGCCTCGATGAGTGACAGCATGTTGGTGATCGCTCCCACTGGCGACGGAGCTCAACCAGGGGACCGAGTTCAACCACGTTCTCGGAGGCTGTGGCGCCGGATCTTCGGCTCCTGGGCGGTCTTGGTAGGGACGGGCATCTTGGCCTTCTGGGTGTTGTGCGCACTCTTTCCCGACTTGGTATCTCCGCAGGACCCGCTTGCGGTCGGGGGAGGCATCTCGCAGGCGCCGAGTTCGGCGCACTTGTTCGGCACAGACCCATTGGGCCGTGACGTCCTTTCCAGGGTTCTCTCGGGATCTCGGGAGATACTGATCCTGGCTCCGCTCGCAATGGTCATTGGTGTTGCCGGGGGCACAGTCCTGGGCCTTGTCGCCGCGTACTGCGGGGCTTTGGTCGACGATGTCATCGGGCGGCTGACGGATGCGCTTCTCGCGCTGCCGGCCATCGTGGTTTCCGTTGTCGTGTTGACGTCACTTGGTCAATCCAAGTGGCTGGTGGCCACTGTCGTGGGATTTGCCTTCGTCCTTCGGGTTAGTCGGACTGTTCGTGCGGCGGCTCTGGTTGAGAGTTCGATGGATTACGTGACGGCGGCGAGACTGATGCGGGAGGGCGGTACTCGCATCATGGCTTCGGAGATAATGCCGAACGTCCAGGGAACGATCGCTGTCGAGGCCACGGCTCGACTGGGTACGGCGATCTTTGTGATCTCCGGGCTGACCTTTATCGGGTTCGGGGTCCAGCCGCCACAGCCCGATTGGGCACTCGACATCAGTAGCAACTATTCGCTTCTGGCCGCCGGGATCTGGTGGCCTGTCGTATTCCCTGCCTCGTGCATCGCGCTTCTCGTCGTATCCGTTTCCCTGATCGCCGACGGTGTGAGGAAGGTTCTCGATTCGTGAGCGTTCATGAAGCTGAGTGCGCCTTGAGCGTCAACGATCTGCGGATCTCCTACAGCAACGGTGAAGATGTGCATGACGTTCTGCGCGGCGTGTCTTTCTCGGTTGGCAAGGGCGAAACCTATGGAATCGTTGGCGAGTCGGGTTGCGGGAAGTCGACTCTCGGCTACTCGGTCGTTCGCTACCTCGCGGGCAATGCGATGGTGCGATCGGGGTCGATCCACATCTCGGGTCGGGATGTGAACCAGTTGCCGCCAAGCGAACTTCGGAGACTGCGTGCGCGGAAGGTGTCGGTCGTCTACCAGAATCCCGGCGCCGCGCTCAACCCGACGATCCGTATCGGCGAACTCCTGGAGGAGGCGTTCCGGTTGGCCGGGGTCGCAAGATCAGAAGCGCGTTCCCGGGCGCTGGCGATGTTGAAGGCGGTGAAGCTGACGGACCCGGAGTCGGTGATGAAGCGCTTCGCGCATCAACTCTCTGGGGGAATGCAGCAGCGTGTGGTGATCGCCATGGCGCTTGCCAAGGATCCAGAGTTGCTGATCCTGGACGAGCCGACGACCGGCCTCGATGCCACGGTCGAGGCCGAGGTTCTGGACCTGGTCGGAGAACTTCAGAGGAAGTTCGGCACCGCGGTGCTCCTGATCAGCCACAACATCGAGGTGGTCCGCCGGGTCTGCGCACGCGTGGGCGTACTCTACGGTGGCCGGATTGTCGAGGAAGGCGCGACCAACGACGTCCTCGAACGTCCGTCCCATCCGTACACGGCTGGTCTGCTGGGTTGCCTGCCACAGCTGGGTGTCGACAAGCGGCGCAATTCACTGCACACCATCCCTGGCCACCCGCCCGAGCCGTCGACAAAGATCGCAGGGTGCCTGTTTGCTGAACGTTGCCCTCGAGTCGAAGAGGTGTGCCGCGTCGACGAACCACAGTTCACCACGGTGGGACGTGGTCACAGGGCTCGTTGCCACTTCGCCGAAGAGATAGCGATGGTACCCGCGGTGGCGGCAGGGGTGGAGTCCGGTGCCCGCGTAGATACGGACCCGATTCTGCGGGTCCGGGGAGCGACGAAGACGTACCTACAGAACGGCAGGACGATCGCCGCGCTGACGGATGTTTCTCTCGAGGTGCGACAGGGCGAAACGTTGGGTCTGGTGGGTGAGTCAGGGAGCGGCAAGACCACCCTGGCCAAGGCGATCCTGGGGCTGATCGAGTTGACGTCCGGGACTGTCGAGTTAGACGGTCGGGAGCTTCCGCGGCTTTCGCGTAGGAACATCGAGTCGGTGCGCGCCATTCAGCTCGTGTCCCAGAATCCGAGCACCGCCCTAAACCGGCGACACAAGGTGCGGCACATCCTGACGCGAGCAGTCGTCAAGTTGGCTGGAAAGTCCCGCCGTGATGCTCGTGAGGTCGTCCCTGCTTTGGCTGGCAGGGTTCGTCTGCCGGCCAACACGCTGGAGCGGCGCGCCGCACGGCTCTCCGGGGGGCAACAACAGCGAGTGGCGGTCGCTCGTGCCGTCGCGGGCGAGCCCCGGGTGGTTGTCTGCGACGAGCCCACGTCGTCCCTCGATATCTCAGTTCAAAGTGCGATCCTGAATCTGCTGGTGAGCATGCAGCGTGAGCAGCAGCTCTCCTACGTTTTCGTCTCCCACGACCTGCGAGTCATCCGCTACATCAGCGATCGCGTGGCTGTGTTGTACCTGGGTCGTCTGATGGAGGTCGGCCCTAGTGACCGTGTGTTCTTCGGCCCCAATCACCCCTACACCGAGGCGCTGCTGTCCTCGCTAGGCTCGGCTGCCGGCGGCAAAGCTGCGAGGATCCGCCTCGAAGGCGAACTGCCGAGCGCTGCGGACATGCCCACCGGCTGTGTGTTCCACACGCGATGCCCGAGGAAACTGGGTGATGTCTGTGAAACGACGGTGCCGCCGTTGCGGGACTTCGGCGCCGAGCACATGGTCCGATGCCACATCCCAGAGGGCGAGCTCCGCACGCTGCAGATATCTGCCTGTGCACCGGAGGTGAAGGTCTAGCGATCCTTGGTCGCTAGAACTTCGAGGGCGGTCTTGAGTTTTCAGGCTGCGGTTCCCAGGCGTGCCGTGTCGAGGTAGCCGCGGACGTGCTGGTCGATGGTCGCCAAGGCGTGGCGGAGGTCGGGTGGGGCGGGGGGTCGGTCGGCTGCCGGCAGCGGGCGCAGGACGCAGTCGTGGATCTTGGTGTAGAAGATCGCGACGCGTTGCCCGTCTGGGGTGAGGTCGTAGGTGTTGGTGCCGGGTCGTCGTTGGATGAGCCCGTTGAGGCGGAGTCGGGCCAGGTCGTAGCTGGCCTGGTTGACGGTGTAGCCGGTGCTGGTGACGCCGAGCAGGTGGTTCACCTGGGCGCGGAGGCTCCGGTTGGTGAATCCGAGGGCGTTCAGGCCGACACATAGGGCGCCGAGCAGGGCCATGACCCGAGGATCGCCGAACCGTAGCGCGGGCGACCTCCTGCCGTCCTGGGTGAGGGTGGGCTGTGCGACCCGCTCAAAGGCTGGGCTCGCAAGGACACACCCCTGCCCGACACGTTCAGTATCGAGCAGACGACGGTTGATGTCGCGGGACATCGCCTGCAGCTCGTCGAGGTGCTGCAGCCGACGCGGGCAGCGCAGGTCGGTGGGCGAGTTGATGACGGTCTCGATCCGCAGGGCCCGGCCGTCCTTGAGGTACTGCTTGATCCGGGAGTGCTTGTAGAAGGTGTTCACCGTGATCTCGGTGTCGCGGCTGACGACCTTGGTGTTGAACACGTCTTGGGTCCGGCGCTGCGGGCCGCGTCGGATCTGGCGGCCAAAGATCAGTTCCAGGGTGTCGGGACGGCCGATGGTGAGGTTGTCCACGATCAACGCTTCGAAGAAGGCGCGGGCCCGGCGTGGGGCATCGAAGACGATGGTGCGAGAGGTCTCGATCTGCCGCATCGACAGCTCCCACCAGTAGCCTGCTGCCCGGTCAGCGTCGGTCAGGGGCCGCGGCAAGATGCTCATCCATCGTTCGAAGAAGACCCCGATGGTGCCCGGTCCGAGCCGGTCACAGATCGCCTGTAAACGATCGTGATCATCGCAAGTGGCGAATCCGTTCGACAGTTCGGTGAACCCGATCCCGGCGTGGGTTGCCTGACGCTTGGCCCACTCGTGCCCGTTGAGCCAGACCTTGACCGGATAGGGGAAGTAGGAGCAGATCTTGATGAACGCGGGCCCGAAGTCCTCATCCCAGAGGTAGAAGTAGAAACACGTGACCCGTCGGTCGGCCTTGGTGAAGGAGAACCACGGCAGGTTGGTGGAGGTCTGGCGCTGGGTGGCGGCGAAGACGTTCTGGAACTCTTGTGCCACCCCGACCGCGGCCACCCCGGAGCGACCGGTCCGTGCCTGTGCGCTCACGTAGCGGCGCATCACCTCCTGCTTGCGTTCCCCCTTGCCGAATCGCACGACCGGGATGTGGTTGGCCGTGGCGAAGGCAGAGACCTCCCGCCGGAATGCGGTGCCGATCTTCTCCATGATCGCGGGCGAGGGGATGGGGTAGCCCAGAGGCTCGGTCATGAACGAGACCACCTGGCCACCGACCTGCAGGTTGGGCACATAGCCGTTCAGGTAGATCCGATCCAGACACTCGATGTCGAGACCGACGTGGCCCACGAGAAGGTCGTTGATCGTGACCGGGGAAGCAGCACTTGCAGCCATCCCCACAGCCTGACCCGCACCCGGCAGCGCGGCCAGCCCCGGACTCGGTGGTCAGAGGCGCAGCCTCACTGGGAGACTGCCGAACAAAGGGTCATCGGGCGCAGCGGAGGCGTTGCGGCGAGCGGAGCGCCCGCCAGCCCTGTGACTTCTCGCAACACCGAGCACACAGCTGCCGGGGCCCCTGGTCACTGCTACCGGCCGAGCAGAATGCCCGCCCGGACCCGGCCGGGGCCGGGTTCGGGCGCGCAACGGTTCCGGCTGTCTCGACGGCTGTCTCGGTTCGGGGGCATCGGGATCAAGTCTGGCGGCTGCCTCGGCGCCGCGTGCTACAGCATCGGCAGTCGCGGTAACCCATGTCCTTGGGCCGACTGGGGACGGTCGTCGGCGAATGTCCACGGGTTCTCCTGCGGACTATGTGCGGACTAAACTGCCTCGAAAAAGGTAAACCTGCAGGTCACAGGCCTGTTCGTGACGGGCTGGCCTGTAAGCCGCGTGGTGGAAGAGACCCGGCGACCGTGTCGGGGAAAGCGTCTAACGGTCCGTGAGACGGTCGAGGCGAAGCGTGCCCTCCGGACCAACCGACGCTCGGGCTGACGCGCCGAGACTGCCCGCCGGACGCGCACCGCGGGTCTTTGAGTCCACCAGCGCCCATGTGCATGACGTGACGTCGGGCGAACCGACCCCACAGCGGCGAAACGCTAGGGCCGGTCGTCCTCGACGATCTCGCCGCCGACCACCCCGTCGTCATCGGCGGACACCGGCCCGGCGGCGGTCGTGTCCTGCTCGACGATCACTGTCTGGGTTATCACCGGAGGCGCAACGGCGTCGCTCGGCATCAGCGGGGCACACCGCCGGCGGCGCCGAGCGTCAGCATCAGACCGGCCCACACCTTCGCGACCCGAGGGCCCCACTTCGACTCACCGAGCCGATCCCACCAATCCCGCTCCTGCCGGTAGGAGCCCCACAGGATGTTGACGCCCCGCTCGACGCTGGGCGTTCCGAAGATCAGCGCCTCAGTCAGCGCGTCCTGTACCTCACGCAGCCGCGCCAGGATGAACTGAACCGCCCTGGGTTCCTTGGAGGCTCCCGACCTTGGAAACGAGGATGGAGCCATGGGAAACACGGATGCCTCTGGGAAGCCGACGACTCGTCGGTACTCGCCTGAGGAGAAGGCCAGGGCGGTGCGGCTGGTGCGGCAGCTGCGCAAGGAGATCGGGACCACGCATGGGACGGTCCGGCGGGTCGCGGACCAGATCGGCTGCGGGGTCGAGTCGCTGCGGACCTGGGTCAAGCAGGCCGACATCGACGAGGGTGTCGAGCCGGGCCTGACCACGGCGGAGGCCACGCGGATCAAGGAGCTTGAGCAGGAGAACCGCGAGCTGCGCCGAGCCAACGACCTGCTCAAGCGGGCCTCGGCTTTCTTCGCGGCGGAGCTCGACCGCCCCTCGAGGTGATCGTCGCGTTCGTCGACGAGAACCGTGACCAGTTCGGAGTCGAGTTCATCTGCAAGATGTTGCAGGTGGCTCCGAGCAGCTACTACGCCGCGAAGAAGCGGCAGACCGCCCCGTCCCCCCGTGCGGCCCGAGACGTGGTCATGATGCAGGTCCTGTTGACGATGTGGATCGCGAACCGGAAGGTCTATGGGGCCCACAAGCTCTGGAAGGCCGCCCAACGTGCCGGCCACGACATCGGCCGTGACCAGGTCGCCAGGCTGATGCGCGAGCTGGGCATCGAAGGCGTCTCCAGGCTGCGGAAGAAGGTCTTCACCACCAAGCAAGACCCCGACGCCGCACGGGCGCCGGACCTGGTCAACCGCAACTTCACGGCCGACCGCCCCGATGCCCTCTGGGTGACCGACCTGACCTATGTCCCAACCCGCTCCGGGATGGCCTACGTGTGCTTCATCGTCGATGCGTTCAGTCGCCGCATCGTCGGGTGGCGAGTCGCATCCAACATGAAGACCGAGATGGTGCTGGACGCCCTGGAGATGGCCCGGACCTCTCGCGGCGGACACCGGCTGATCGGCCTGGTGACGCATTCGGATGCGGGCTCTCAATTCACCTCGGTGAGGTTCACCGAGCGGCTGGCCGAGATCGGCGCTCGGCCCTCCATCGGGACCGTGGCCGACTCGTTCGACAATGCACTGGCCGAGACGACCAACGGGCTCTACAAGACCGAGTGTGTCTACGGCCCCGACACCGGCGGCTGGGACGACGTCGATGACCTCGAGCTCGCCACGCTGTCGTGGGTGCACTGGTTCAACGAGGACCGGCTGCACAGCCACTGCCACGACGTACCGCCAGCGGAACACGAAGCAGCGTTCTATGCTGCCCAACAAGCCGACCCCGCCGGGGTTGGAATCCAATAGAACGAGCCTCCAAGGAACCCAGGGCGGTTCAGCCACAGCCGGGCGCCCTCGCCCAGGTCGAGGAAGTCGGCCTCCGCGCTGTTGCGCGCGCGGGGCTGGCGGTCCAGCGGCCCGGGCGGCTGGGGTGGGAAGTGCTCGTCGTTGATCTTCGGTGTGCCCGGGGTGGCCCGGGCGTGGCGGGCGACCTCGAGTGGCCCGTCATCGGCGACGTGGACGATGACGAGCTGCTCGTCGGTGCCGACACCCTGGACGCGCACCCACACGGTGGCGCCCAGCAGCGTGTGGGGCACTGAGTACTGCCCGGACTCGAAGGTGACCATCGGGGTGTTGCCCGGCACCTGCCTGGTGGTGCCGAACGCGACCGTGTGCGGGGTTGCGGCCACCGGGTGCAGGCGGGCGCGTTCCTCGGCGAGCATCTCGACAGGCGGGCGCCGGGTGAGCCGATGCGGGCGGGTGTTGACCTTCTCGCAGAACTCCACACAGGCGGCCTCGAGCTCGGCGAACGAGCCGTAGGACTCGCGCAGGTTGGTGTCCTTGGGGACCAGGTCGGCCTTGCTGATCTTCACCGACGCCTCCGTGCCGCCCTTGGACGCCGGATCGGCCGGGACGCAGGTGTGTACCGTGACTGAGTAGTGCTCGGCGAAGGCGACCAGTTGCGGGTTGCGGACCGGGATCCCGGCGATGTGCTCTACCGTGACGGTCTTCTCGTTATCGGTCAATACATAGGTCGGCACCCCGCCCAGCCGCCGAAACGTCTGATCGAGGGCGGCGAACACGCTCGGCATGGTCTTGTCCCGCAAGGCGATCACCACCCGGAAGCGTGACCAGGCCAACCACGCGACAAACAGCACCGTCTTGACCCCGTCGACGACGGGGCCGTCGCCGTAGTCGTACTGCAGCCACATCCCCGGCTCGGTGATCCAGGGCCGGTGCACCCGGACATGCCCAGCCCGATACGCGCGCTTGACGGCGGCGACCGCACGGCGGGTGGTCCGCTCCGAACCGGCATACCCCAAGGCGAGCAGCTTCTCGTGGGCCACATCAGCACGGACCTTCCCGAGGCTGTGTTCGACCCACTCCTCGACCTTGGGCAGGTGCTCATCGATCAGCTGCGGACGGGCCACCGCCTGATCGAGCTCGCCGCCGGCAGCCCGTCGTTCGACATAGTGCTTGACGGTGTGGTGGGAGCAGCCGGCCAGCTCGCCGGCATCACGCAACGACCCGGTCAGGTCGTAGGCATTCAGGATTTCCATGATCTCCTCGGCAGACTTCAACTCATCCCTTCCTCGGGAGCGGTAGCGACTTCAAGCACCGCTCATCGCACCCGAGGAAGGGGCCTCAACCGCGGACCGCGGCAAGGAAGACGACGTCGTGTCGGGCAGATCCCATGACCGTCAGTGGGCAGTTCTCATGTCCGCCAGCGGGCAGCTTCGTGGCCGTCTCCGGGAATTTTCTCGTGGCCGCCGACAACTTTTCGCCTGGAAATCGGCGCGACGAACCGCTCGAGGACGAGCCCATCACACCCCCCGACTGAGCCCTCAAAACGGTCGATCGAGAGGTTCCGAGGACTAGTGAGCCGGGCCGCGGCTAGCCTCCTCTCGCCCGCGGAACGTGCCGCTGGATGGTGGGGGAGGCCTGTGTGACGTTGACCAGAGGTTGGTATCCCGATCCTGGCGGCGATGGCGAGCGGTTCCACGACGGAGTCCGGTGGACGGGTGTCACCCGCGGCGGAGCGGCGGCACTACCGGTGACTGGGCGGACCCAGACGGTGGTTCGCAGGCGACGCGGCCGGCGTCGGTCCAGGGCGGCCGGGGCCGTCATGGTGGCGGCATTGGTGCTGCTAGCTGCCGCCGCGGTTGTCCTCCAGAAGGGGCCACTGGTGCCGCTGGCGCACAGCCTCGGCATCGGCGGACCCGACCGCCTCCTTCCTGCCGTCGATCCATCCCAGGAATCGGACGCCTTCGTCATCCTGAAGGCGGACGCCGTCGGTGATCCTGTGACCTACGACCCGTGCCGACCGATCCACTACGTCATCAACTCGGATGGCGCGCCCGCCGACTACCCGACGTTTATCCTGCCTGCGGTCAACGCTGCTCAGGAGGCGTCCGGGCTGAGTTTCGCTTATGACGGCCTCAGTGACGAGACCTGGGATGACCGACAGAGCGGTGCGGCCTCCGGTCCAGTGGTGATCGCCTTTCCGACGAGCGTGGAGGAGGGAGACGTCTCAAAGGACACCGTCGGGCTGGGAGGTAGCACGGCGCTCACGATGAACGGGGCGTTGATGCCGCACTACGTCACAGGCGCGATCGCGTTGAAGCGCGACTGGTTCGTACAGCAGAGCGCGGAGCACCACACCGCCGAAGAGCAGGCCGTCGTGATGCACGAGCTCGGGCACGTCCTCGGCCTCGGGCACGTCGAAGACCCCGATCAGCTGATGTACGCCTCCAATCGGGGGCAGCTGACCTACGGTGGCGGCGACCTCAATGGCCTTGCCAAACTCGGCTCCGGGGACTGTGGCAGCTGACCTCCGAGGGCACGTGCCGTTCGGGAGAACAAAGGCGTCGCGACGCTCCACATTTCCGATCAGATCTGTGGCGACTCCGGACGGAGCCGCCACCAATCACGCGGGTCCCTCGGTCGGGTACGCGCCCAGTGCCTGGTGCCGCTTCCGGGCATGGGCGCGACGCAGCAAGGGCGACCGGGGGAAGCCTCGGGCTCGCCTCGTTCTACGCGGAGACAGTCCCCGGTGGCTGGGTCGGCCGGGTGGCTCTTCAGCGCCGGTCGGCGCGAACATCGGCGCCGAAGTGGGCCTGTCGGATTATGAGTACGGAGCGCGGCGCTGCGTGCGGCACTGCCCGGCCCCCACCAACGTTCTCAGCGTCCGCCGCGCCCGAAACAAATCGCTGACTGCGTTCGACATGGCGCGTGGTCGGCGCGATCTATCGAATAGCAACCGGGTAGCATTCTGCCCGAAAGGCGATGGTCCTTGATCTGCGTTTCTGCAGGTCAAGGGCCTTTTTCGTGCTGGTGGGTGATACTGGGTTCGAAGGAGAGCCCCCTACCACTTGCCGGATGAAGCGAGTTCGCTCATGCGCTCGGCGTGCTGCTTCATGCGGCTCTGCGCCGCTCGCACGTAGCGCTGCGCTGCCTGAGGCGTCGAGTCGCCGAGAAACGCCTGGATCTCGGCCTCGGTTGCGCCCTGCTGGGCCATGAGTGTCGCACCGGTGGCGCGCAGGTCGTGGAAGTGCAGAGTGGGGTGTCCGGCGGCAGCGCGGGCGGCGTACCAGCCGGACTCCCGCGGCGTGAAGAGGTGCTTCTGCTTAGCGGTCTTCTGTCTGCTTCTGCACTGTGCTGGCGAGCGCTTGCACGTTGAGCAGGTGACTTTGCCGTAAAACGTCGACGGGGCGAGGTGGCGGGCGCGGACGGTATTGCCGTCTTCGTCCTCGTCGGGACGGCCTGCGAACAAGAGGTGATCTCGATGCGGCGCGAACTTGTCGAGGTGCTCGCGCAGGGAAGGCATCAGCGCGGTCGGGATGTGCATGTCGCGGTTTCCGGCCTCGGACTTCGGGCCTTTCACGAGGACACCGTCGATCCTCGACCTGGACACCGAGCGGCGCACCACGATCATTTGCTGTTTGAGATTGATGTCTTTCCTACGCAGCTCCACGATCTCGGAAAAGCGCAGGCCGGTCCACAAGCCGAGGAGAACCAGCAGCCTCCACTCAGGGCGGATCGTCGCCAGGATCAGCTCTAGCTCTGATCCGCTGACGAGCTCGACGCGCTTCTTGCTGGGCAGGGATCCGCCGCCGCGGACCGCGAACGGGTTCACCTGACCGACTAGCGGGCCGTGGGCGCCGGTCGCGGTGTTCATGATCGCGCGGCCGAGAGCGTAGGCGTGTGCCCGAGTCGTTTCGCCGGTGTGACCGGGCCGGCGGCGTCGGGGCTTCAGGTTGTCGTACCAGAGGTTGACCATGACGGGCTCGATCTCGTCGAGGGGGAGTGGCCCGAAGGTCGGACCCAGGTAGTCGCGAAGGAGGTCGATGTAGTGGTCCTTGGTGCGACTCGCGAGTGGTTTGCCTTTCACCTTCCGCCCCATGATCCAGGTAGTGGCGTAGTCGTCGAACGTCGGCAGGCGCGCGGCCTGCCGAGCCTGGAGCTTCGCCGATCTACGGGCGGCCGGTGACGTCCAGAGTCCGGAGCTGATGAGCCGGCGCTCGTCGGTCAGCCAGGCCTCGGCGTCCTCACGGGTGTCGTAGGTCGAGGGTGCACTATGGAGGGCGCCGTCGGGGCCTGAGTATCGGGCCCTTACGCGGCCGCTCGGGAGCTTGGCGAGCTGTCCGAACCCTCGTCTTGGTGCCACGTGGGGCCTCGTTTCGTGTCGCATACGTGTCGAAATAGAGTCCAAATTTGGTGATTCGTGACCACTGTTGTCCGCGGATGAGCGAAGAGTTTCCGCAGGTCAGAGTGCTAAATTACCTGGTCACGTCAGGATTTCACAAGGGCACGCGCATTGGTTCAAACCCAGTATCGCCCACCATCGGAAAATGGCCCCTGATCAGCGGAAACGCTGATCGGGGGTCGTTCTGCTTCAGAAGTTGCATCGGACATGCATCGGATCGGAGCCGATTTAGTCGCCGGATCGAGCGCTCGGGATTCGATCCCAGATGCCTCGAGGTCCTCCGGCGTCGAGGCACTCGCTGACGCGCTCACCGCGATCCTGCGCGCCTGACGACGGGCTGGCCGCCCAAGCACGTGGCCGACCCCGTGGGTCGACCAGAAGGTCTCACTGGTGTGACGGCCCGGTCGCGGGGGCGGTTGTCGCGCCTTCGCGTCATTGAGGCGTGGAACTCGTCGTCTATCCGGCGGTGCCTGATGACGCTGATCTCACGCGAGATCGGTCTGCCACGGGGCCCTGGAGAAGTCCGATGTTTCGAACACCACGCTCGGACACTCGACGGATCTGAGTGTCTGCTCTAGTGTTCCTGATGTTACGTACAGGCGATATCAAGCAGGGATGTACTGATTGCTACATCGGTTGCTCGATCGCGGGGGAGAGGAAGCACATGCGTAAGAGATGGTGGATCGGTGCTGTGGCCGCGGCACTCTCGGTCGGGCTGGCAGCCTGTTCCGGCGTGACCGGCGGCAGCCCTGCCGGGAGTGGTGCCGCCAAGGGTGGAGATCTTGTCATCGGGCGCGATGGGGAGGGAACGTCGATGGACAGCACCTCGGCGGCGATGGAGAACTACTCGATCGCGGTGGTCCAGCAGATCGGCCAGTCGCTGTTCACGGTGACCAGCGACGGGCAGAAGTTGGAGCCCCTGCTCGCTGCGAGCTACACGATGTCTCCGGACGGTGTCACGTACACGATCAAGTTGCGTGACGACGTGAAGTTCTCCGACGGCGCGCCTATGACGGCCAAGGACGTCAAGTTCTCCATCGACGCGGACACGGCGGTCGGTGACGCCGGATGGGGCTTCGTCAACGCGGCGATCAAGAACGTCGCCGTCGTCGACGATCACACGGTCACCATCACGCTGAAGCATCCATGGGCGCCGCTGATCGCCGACCTGTCGATGTTCAGCAACGCGATCGTGCCGGCGAACTACGGCGGCAAGTCGAAAGAGGCCTTCTATCAGGCTCCCGTGGGCACGGGGCCGTTCAAGTGGGGGGAGTGGAAGAAGGGCGAGTACATCAAGCTCGTCAAGAACCCGAACTACTGGCAGCAGGGCAAGCCGAGCCTGGACAGCGTGACCTGGAAGGTCGTGCCGGATGCCAACACGCGCCAGCTGCAGCTCCAGGGCCGTCAGATCGACGTCGACCAGTTCCCGGCCTGGTCGAGTTTCTCGACCCTGAAGGCGACGCCCGGCCTCAAGGCTGAGGCCTTCCCGTCGACCGAACTCGACTACATCATGATGAACACCAAGCGGGCGCCGTTCACCGACGTGCACATTCGTCGCGCGATCGCTGACGCCGTCGACCGCGAGGCCCTCGTCAAGGCTGTGCTGTACGGCAACGGTGAGCCGGCGAACTCGATGCTCTCGCCGGGCACACCGTTCTACAACAAGGACAACCCGGGCCCGACCTACGACCTGGCGAAGGCCAAGCAGGAGATGGCGGCGTCCTCGAAGCCGAACGGCTTCAGCACCACGCTCCTGATCAAGTCCGGAGATGCCAACCACGCCGCGATCGCGCAGATCCTGCAGTCCTCGCTCAAGCAGATCGGCATCGACTTGAAGATCGCGCAACTCGACGCGACCGCGAACAAGCAGGCCCGCATGAAGAGCGACTTCGACATGGCGCTGAGCGGTTGGACGATGGACATCCCCGACCCCGACCAGTGGACCACCTTCGCACTCGACCCGAACGGCGGCGCGAACTCGGCGTTCACGTTCTACGACAACCCGCAGATCCTCTCCCTGAACAACCAGGCGCAGCAGGAAGGCGACCAGGCCAAGCGGGCCTCGTTGTACAAGGAGATCCAGGAGAAGGTCCTCAACGACTCGTCACTGGTGTACCTGTACTACGTCCCGTTCGCCTACGCGTACTCGGACAAGGTCTCGGGCTTCTCGGTGACACCGCTGGGCGCCACGCACCTGGAGGACGTCCACAAGTCCAAGTGAGCGTTGCGGGCGGGAACGCGGCTCAAGCGTTCCCGCCCGCAACCGGCAAGGGGGTGTACCTGTGCTGCAACGACTCAACTTCATTCCCGGGCGCCTCGTGCAGGCGATTCCGGTCGTCTTCGGCGTGACGATCTTGGTCTTCTTCCTCTCGCAGTTGCTGCCAGGCAACCCCGCGGTCGCCATCCTCGGGGACAAGGCGACGCCCGAGCGCCTCGCGGCACTCAACCACCAGCTCGGGCTCGACAAGCCCGTGTGGCAGCAGTACCTCAGCTACCTCGGCCGGCTCCTGCACGGCAATCTGGGCGACAGCATCATGTACCAGCTGCCCGTCTCGGGGTTGGTGATGAAGGCCCTGCCGGTCACCTTGCTGCTCGTGGGCTATGCGATTGCGTTGGCCCTGCTGATCAGCGTGCCGCTTGCGAGCCTCGCAGCATCGCGGCCGAACGGCGGCCGTGACCTCGGCGTCCGAGGCTTCACCTTGCTCGGGCAGGGCATGCCGCAGATGTGGGTCGGCATCATGCTGATCCTCCTGTTCGCACTGCACTTCCGGGCCTTCCCGGTGGGTGGGTACGGCAGCGGCATCGACCTGATTCGCGTGCTGTTCCTGCCAGCGCTGACACTCGCCATCGCGCTGACTCCGACGCTGATCCGCAGCCTGCGCGCGTCGATGATGACGGTGTTGGACGCGGACTTCATCGCCACCGCCCGATCGAAGGGAAGTGGGGGACTGGCGCTCTACCGCGGTCACGTCGTCCGGAACGCCTTCCTGCCGGCCATCTCGGTCATCGGCGTGAATCTCAGCTACCTCGTCGGCGGCTCGATCATCATCGAGAAGGTCTTCGCGCTGCCCGGCCTCGGCTCGTTGATGATGGGGGCTGTCTTCGCGCGAGACTTCCCGCTCATCCAAGGCGTCACCTTGTTCGTAGGGCTGATGGTCGTGATCGTCGGCATCTTGACCGACGTCGTCTACGCCCTGCTGGACCCGCGAGTGAACCTGGGGCGTGGGAACTGATGAGCGCCCTGACCGCCCTGATACAGGGCAAGACCCCGTCGACCCGTGTCCGGAGCCGCAGTCGTCGACTGCGACCCTGGTACGCCAACACGTCGCTGATCGCGGGGCTCATCGTCACTGGCACTCTCATCGCCGTTGCTGTGCTCGCTCCCTGGCTCGCACCGCACGATCCGCTGAAGCAGGACCTGAACCATGCCCTTCAGGGCCCGAGTGGGTCACACTGGCTCGGCACCGACAAGTTCGGCCGTGACGTGCTGTCCCGGCTGATCTGGGGAGCGCGCGTCAACCTCCGCATCGGCTTCCTCGCGGTCCTCATTCCGTTCGTCGTCGGCTCCATCGTCGGCGCGGTCGCCGGGTACTTCGGCGGCTGGTTCGACGCGCTCGTCATGCGCATCGTCGACATTTTCTTCGCCTTCCCGTTCTACGTCATGGTGATCGCCCTCGTCTTCGTGCTCGGCGCCGGCGAGGCGAGCATCTACCTCGCGATCGCAGCGGTGTCGTGGGTCTCCTACGCCAAGATCGTGCGCGGCGAAGTCCTCGTGGTCAGGCAGTTGGACTACGTGCGCGGCGCGAAACTCGGGGGCCTGAGCGACCGACGCATCCTGTTGCGCCACATCGCCCCGAACGTGATGGGTCAGGCGATCATCTTCGCGATGAGTGACATCGTGATGGACATCCTCGCCGTCGTCACCCTTGGTTACCTGGGCCTCGGCATCGCCCCGCCGACGGCCGAGTGGGGCGGCATGATCCTGGAAGGCCAGGAGTTCATCACCACCAACTGGCAGCAGGCCACCATCCCGGGGCTTGTCGTCGTGATCACCAGCCTGGGCCTGTCCTGGCTCGGTGACGGGCTGGCCGACCTGCTCAGCCCGGACAGGAGGAAATGATGACGACCTCTCAGCCGCTGCTCTCCATCCGGGACCTGTCCATCGGCGTCGACCGGAGCGGGCAGCAATTGAAGATCGTCGAGCAACTCGACCTTGAGATCGGCCAAGGCCAGCGTGTCGGGCTCGTCGGCGAGTCCGGATCGGGCAAGTCGATGGCCCTGCGTTCCATCGCGGGACTCCTGCCCCGCGGCGTGAAGGTCTTGTCGGGATCCATCGAGTACGACGGCGAGAGCCTTCTCGACCTGTCGCCCGCACGACGCCGAAGGCTCATGGGTCCGGAGATCGCGATGATCTTCCAAGAGCCGATGACCGCACTGAATCCGCTGGTGCGTGTGGGTGACCAGATAGCCGAGGGCCCGATTCGGCACCGAGGTCTGAGCGCCAAGGCCGCTCGCGACTACGCGATCGACCTGATGGGGCGCACCGGCATCCCCGACCCGCGGCGCCGCTCCCGCGCCTACCCGCACGAGCTGTCCGGCGGGCTGCGTCAACGCGTCATGATCGCGATGGCCCTCTCGTGCGAGCCGAAGTTGCTGCTCTGTGATGAGCCGACCACCGCCCTCGACGTGACCGTGCAGCACCAGGTGCTCAAACTCCTGGAGCGACTGTGCGACGAAGTCGGCGCTGCCTTGCTGTTCGTGACCCACGACCTGGCCGTCGTGAACCAGACCTGCACGCGCGTCGCCGTCATGTACGCCGGCCGCCTGGTCGAGTCCGGTGAGGTCAAGCGGGTCCTCCACGATCCGCGCCACCCCTACACCGAGGGGCTGCTGGAGTCGGCCCCCGACTTCGATCAGCCGGACCGAGAACTGGTCGCGATCCCCGGCTTCCCGCCCAACCTCGCCGATCGGCCCGACGGTTGCGACTTCGCACCCCGCTGCCGCTACGCCACGGCCTCGTGCACCGAGCACGTCGGCGACCTGATGCCGATGCGAGACGGCCGCATCACGGCGTGTCTGCGCGCCGACGAACTGTTCGAGGAAGTGTCATGACCGAAGCCGGAGGCCAGCACCGCCTGGTCCAGCCCGTTCTGCGAGCACGGGGCCTGACGAAGCGGTACGGCGCCGGCCGCTCGACAGCGGACCGGCTGAGGCGACGCGACGAGCGGACCTTGACCGCTCTGGACGGCGTCGACCTCGACCTGCAGCGTGGCGAAGTGCTCGCAGTCGTCGGCGAGTCGGGGTCTGGCAAGTCCACGCTCGCGAAGCTGCTCGTCGGAAGCGAGGTGCCGACCTCAGGTGAAGTCTGGCTCGACGGCGAGCCAGTCGCGGCCCGCCGGCGCGGCGAGGCTGCCCGGCGGATCCAGATGGTGTTCCAGGACCCCTACTCCTCGTTGAACCCGCGGCTGTCGATCGGGACCGTTCTCGGCGAGTTGCTCGGCTTCCATCGCATCGTCCCGCGCGCTGAGATCGAGGAGGAGTCGAAGCGACTGCTCGCGCTCGTCGGGCTCGACGAAGATGCGCTCACTGCCTACCCGAGCCAGTTCTCTGGTGGCCAGCGGCAGCGGTTGGCCATCGCGCGTGCGCTGGCAGTGCGCCCGGACGTGCTCATCGCTGACGAGCCGGTCTCCGCGCTCGACGTGTCGGTCCAGGCAACCATCCTCGACCTGCTCGCGAACCTGCGCGACGAACTCGGTCTGAGTGTCTTGTTCATCGCGCACAACCTCGCCGTCGTCCAGCATCTGAGCCAGCGAGTCGCCGTGATGTATCTCGGCCGGATCGTCGAGGTCGGCACCGCCGAGCAGTTGTTCACCAACCCCTCCCACCCGTACACGCGCGCACTGATCTCGTCGATCCCACGGATGTCGCCCGACAGCGTGAACAGCGCCTTCGAGGTCGAAGGCGAACCGCCCAGTCCCTTCGCCATGCCGCAAGGGTGCCGCTTCCATCCGCGCTGCGCGATGGCCGTCGACGTGTGCCGAGCCACCGATCCCGCGTTGATGCCGGTCAGCGACGGACATCTCAGCTCCTGCCTGCGCCTGGGGGACCTTCCTGCCGTGAAGGCGGGCGCCGCCGCAGCCCGCGGCTGAGCGTCGATCGAACCATCCTCTGAAGAAAGGCCATCCTCGTTGTACGTCTATGCCCCGAAGGGGTCGCGGAGTTGGGCACTCGCCATCCATGGAGGTGCCGGCGGTCGGGTTGAGGAGTTGGCCGTGCAAGGCGACGGCGACTACGAGGCAGGTCTCAGGTCTGCCTACGATGCCGGTGCCCGGGTCCTCGACTCCGGAGGCATCTCCCTCGACGCCGTCTGTGCGGCCGTCTGCATCCTCGAAGACAACCCGCTGTTCAACGCCGGGAGAGGCTCAGCCGTCCGATGCGACGGCTCGATCGAGATGGACGCCGCCGTCATGTCCGGATCGGGACGTGCCGGCGCTCTGGCTGCGACCCGATGGGCACGCAACCCGGTCACGGCGGCACGCCGCATCATGGAGGACGGCGACTGCGTCCTTCGCGCGATGGTGCCGGCCGAAGAGATCGCGGCCTGGGGCCTGCAGATCGCCGACCAGGCCTACTTCTCGACGCCCGGCCGCGTCGCGCAGATGACGAGCGTGCAAGCCGGCCTCCTCGTCCCTCAGCAGCACGGCACGGTCGGCGCCGTCGCCTGCGACACCGCCGGCCGGCTCGCTGCCGCAACCTCGACGGGGGGCACGGTCAACCAGGTGCCCGGCCGCATCGGGGACACCCCGATCATCGGCGGCGGCACCTACGCCCGCGACGGGGTCGCAGCGATCTCCTGCACCGGCTACGGCGAGGCGTTCATCCAGGGAGTCGTCGCCCATGAGATCGCCTCCCGCGTCAGGCATGCAGGGCAGGACTTGGCTGCGTCGGTCAGAGACGTCCTCGACCAGGAGGTCGGCGGACGAGGAGCCACGGGAGGCCTCGTGGCAGTCGCCGCCGACGGTCGGGTGGTCGTGGCCCACAACTCCCCGGCGATGTTCGCGGTGTTCCGCGACGACGACTTCCGCGCCGACGAGATCATCGTCCTGACCTGACGGAGGGAGGTGCATCCAACTGGCAGGTTCAGGCAGATGCAGCGGCCCGGGTCCCAGTAAGGTCACGTCTCGTGGATGATGTTCGGGAGGTCGTTTCGGCGCGGGTCGGAGACCTGACACCCGCCGAGAAGCGCTGCGCACGGGTGCTTTTGGCCGACTACCCGGCAGCTGGCCTCGGCTCAGCGGCCGCGCTCGCCAGCGCGGCCGGCACCTCGATCCCGACGGTCCTCCGGTTCGTCGGCCACCTCGGGTTCGGGACCTACCGGGACTTCCAGCAGCGGCTTCGCGAAGAGGTCACGCGTGCTGCGATGAGTCCGGTTCAGCGGGCCGCGCGCAGTCGCGACGGCGTGAGCGCGACGGGACTGAGCGCTGCTGTGGAGCGCCGGATCTCGGTGGCTCGTGAGCTGCTGGAGACGGTCCCGACGGCAGAGTTCGACGCGGCTGTGAGCCTGCTTGCGGCGCAGCCCAAGAGCGTCCTGCTCGCAGGCGGCTTCTTCTCCCGTCATCTGGCGGCGCTTCTGGCCTCTCAGCTGAACCAACTCCTCAAAGGGGTCGACTACACGCCGGACCCGCTTGCCAGGGATATCGGCAAGTACCTCGACCTGGGACGCGACGGTGTCGTCGTGCTCTTCGACTTTCGCCGCTACGAGGACTCGGCGCGCCGCGTCGCGGAGTTGACGAAGAAGCGTGGGGCCCGGCTGATCATGGTCACCGACCATGAGCTTTCGCCCACGGCGGACTTCGCAGACGTCGTCCTGCCTGTCTACGTGGACGGGGTGCCGTTCGACTCCGACGGTGGTGTCGTCATCTTGCTGGAGAGCCTGGTGGAGTGCCTCTTCGATGCCCTCGGCGCCACCGCGATCCGACGGATGTCGCGCTGGGAGGAGAGCGTGAAGGTCACGCGCGCGTTCGCGAAGCCGGTGTCGCTGGAGTAGCGACATCGCTGCCGCCGAACGGCCGCGTGGCCGCCTGCATCGGCTTGGTCGAGTTCGTGCTGTAGTACGACGTTCATCCGGCGGTTCAAGGCGCGGATGACCCGGCTCGCCCGTCGGCGTGCGCCCCCGGAGTGATCCAGCGTGACTTCCTCACACCTCTACGGTCCTGACGCATCAGGCAGCACCGCGAGCGACCAAGGAAGTCTGCCGTGTATCACTTGTTAGATTCAGGTCACTATGCCAAGGTTCTGTATGTAACAGAACATCGCACTCTGAGTGAATCAGACCAATGGGCGAACGAACATCTGGGGGATGTGTGTCGAACTTCGCGAGGCTCACGGCAGCAGTGACCGGGACCGCTCAAGGCATCGGCGCGAGCATTGCGGAAGCCCTCGAATCCGCAGCTTGCACCGTTCACCGCATCGACCGGGACCAGGTCGACCTCGCAGACGGAGAAGCGGCCACCGAGTACCTGCGGAGTCTCGGCCAGGTCGACATCCTGGTCCACTCCGCCGGCGGAGTCTGCGGGCAGACGCACACGCCGATCGAGGACCTGGCCGATGCGGACTGGGACGCGGTGGTCGACGCGAACCTGCGCACCGCGTTCAACGCCGTCCGCGCGGTCGCACCAGGCATGAAGCAGCGCGGCTTCGGTCGGATTGTGACGATCTCATCGGGTGCAGGTCGCAGCATCAGCCTCACCGGCATCCAGGCCTACACCTCATCGAAGGCCGGCCTGATCGGCTTCACCCGCCAGATGGCCTGGGAACTGGGACCCTTCGGCATCACCGTCAACTGCATCGCCCCCGGCTTCGTCCTGTCCAACCCGACGACGCAGCGTCAGTGGGAGGGCTACGGCGCACAGGGCCAGAGCGAGCTCGTCGCCCGGATCGCCACACGCCGCACCGGAACGCCCGATGACATCGCGCGCGGCGCCCTGTTCTTCTCTGCCCCTGATGCCGGCTGGGTGAGCGGACAAACCCTCTCGATCGACGGCGGCCACGCCCTGTTCTGACCGGCCCGGACCATTCCGAAAGGACTCACCCATGAACGGAACGCGGCAAGGTCAGGACAGCCGGGCAACAGCCGGCGGGCTCCGGGAGCTGGGCGCGCGGTACTTCTACGCCCAGCACACCTACGACCCGTGGAATGCCTCGCTGCTCGGGCTGACCGAGTTCGACGACATGGTCAACGACCCGAGCCAGGAGGCGAGCGCTGCGGCCGCCGACGAGTTGAAGGACATCCGCCTGGCGGCCGAGCACATCGAACCGCGCGACCTTGCACCCGAGGATCAGGTCGACCGAGCCATCCTGATCTCGCTGGCACGGGGCGCTGAGACAGACGCGCGCGACGCCCTGTGGTCAGCGAACGTGTCCGCCAAGGGATACGTGAGCCCCCTTGGTCTCATCTTCCAGACCATCCCGGCGATGACCGTCAATGACGAGGCGGCGCATGACGGCGACGACCAGACCGCGTCGGACGCCTACATGTCCCGCATGAGCCGGATCGGGAACGTTCTCAGTGCCATGGGCGACCGGTACCGCGCCGAGGTCGCCGACGGCAGGACGCCGACGCGGGTCTGCGTGGCACGGGCCGTCGAGCAGCTCAGCGGCTATCTGGCGCTCCCTGTGGACGAGGACGTCCTTCTCGGGCCGGCTACGACCTCCATGTGCCGCCCGAAGGCGCGCGACCTGGTCGAACGAGAGATCCGGCCAGCGATCTCTGCCCTCATCGACCTTCTCCGCGACGAGCTCCTCCCGCTGGGACGCCCCGACGACCACGTCGGCATCAGCAACATCCCCGACGGGGAGGGTGCCTATGAGCGGGCCGTGGCGCGTCACACCACCACGTCGCTGACGCCCAGCGAGATTCACGAGATGGGCCACCAGGCCCTCGCGGACCTGCACTCCCAGTGGGCCCAGGTAGGAGAACGCGCCTTCGGCATCACCGATCCCGACAAGATCCGCCAGCGCCTGCGAACCGACCCGGCCCTTCGGTTCCAGACGTCCGATCAGATCGTCGCCGTCGCGCAAGCGGCGCTCGACCGCGCCACGGCCGCATTGCCGACCTACTACCACGGTCCGACGGTCGGTCCTTGCGACATCGTCGAGATCAACGCGGTGGAAGCCGCGCACGCCGCTCTCGCGTACTACCGCCCGCCGGCAGTCGACGGCAGCCGCAACGGCGCACACTGCCTGACCACCACGAACCCGACCGCGCGCTTCCGTTTCGAGTACGAGTCCCTCGCCTTCCATGAGTCGGTGCCAGGGCACCACCTGCAACTGGCCAGTTGCCAACAGCTCGACATTCCTCGTTACCGCCGCCACCTCGACATCGAGGCGTGCTCCTTCAACGAAGGTTGGGGCCTCTACAGCGAACTGATGGCCGAGGAACTCGGTCTCTACAGCACCGACCTCGACATCCTGGGCCGCCTCTCGTTCAGCGCGCTGCGCGCGTGCCGACTCGTCATCGACACCGGTATCCACGACCTCGGCTGGACCCGTGCCCAAGCCGTCGACTTCATGCGCGCCAACACGGCCACCACCGAGGCCAACATCCACAACGAGGTCGACCGCTACATCGCATGGCCCGGCCAGGCCCTGGCCTACATGGTCGGCATGCGCGAGATCGTCCGACTGCGCGAAACGGCGCGCACCCGCCTCGGCGAGCAGTTCTCGCTCAGCGAGTTCCACCGTCGCGTCCTCGAACACGGCGCCGTGCCGCTCTCCGTCCTCGCGACCAACGTCGAAGCCTGGGGCGCGACCCCGGACCCGTCCTGAAACCCAAGGAGACCTCATGGAACTGACCATCAACGGCTGCCGGCTCAACGTAGAAGACCTCGGGCGTCGCGAAGCTCCTCTCGTCATCGCCCACCACGGCGGGGGCGGGATCGGCTCCCTCACCGAGCCACGCAACACCTTCGGGCCGCTCAGCGACGAGTACCGGGTCATCGTCTTCGACGCACGTGGATGCGGTGTCAGTGAGGCGGTTCCGCCCTACTCCCACGCTCAGTGGGCGGCCGACGTCGACGCGCTGCGGGCCTGGGCCGGAGCCGAGAAGGTCACCGTCGCCGGCGGATCCTACGGCGGCTTCATCGCACTGGAGTACGCCCTGGCCTACCCCGAGCACGTCGAGGCGGTGATGCTGCGCGACACGGCCGCAGACGGCTCGAACCTCGAGCTGGCCTTCGAGAATGCGAGGAACCAGGACCGCATCGAGATCCAGTGGGACAACTTCAACCGCTACTGGTCCGGCCAGATCCGCGACGACGCAGACCTCAAGCAGTGCTGGAGCGAGATGATCGGCCTGTACGATCACGACTACGACCCGCAGCGCTCCGCCGCCGCCGTCGAGGAGGGCTCCTACCGCCACGAGGCCCACAACTGGTGCTTCGAGCACAATTGGCCCGGCTATGACCTGAAGGACCGACTCGGCACCATCAAGGTTCCGATGCTCGTCACCGTCGGCCGCCACGACTGGGTGACGCCGGTCAGTTGCTCCCAGACGATCGCCGATCTCGTTCCAGACGCCGAGCTCGTCGTCTTCGAGAAGTCCGGTCACTCCCCGCAGAGGGAGGAGCGCGACCTGTTCCAGCAGGTCATCCGAGACTTCATGCACCGCGCCGTGCCGCTCGGAGCCGAGGCATGAGGTATGTCATCATCGGCGCGGGCGCCATCGGCGGCACCCTCGGGGCACACATGGCTCGCGCCGGCCACGACGTCCTGCTGTGCGATGCCGACGCCCAGCATGTTGCAGCGATCAACAGCGGCGGCCTGGAGATCTACGGCCCGGTCGAGGAGTTCACCGCCGAGGTCCGCGCCGTCGCACCCGACCGTCTCCCGGACCGCATCAACCGGGCCATCGTCGCCGTGAAGAGTCTGCACACCCGATCCGCCGCTGAACTGCTGTCCACGCGCTTGGATCCCGATGGGTTCGTGCTCAGCGTGCAGAACGGCCTGACTGCCCAAACGCTGGTCGACGCCGTCGGTGCCGACCGTGTGCTGTCGAGCTTCGTCAACTTCGGGGCGGACCTGATGGCGCCCGGTCGCATCATGCAAGGCAACGTGGCGACGTTCCGGGTCGGAGAGCTCACGAGCGGTCAGATCACGGACCGGGTTCGCGAACTCGTCGGCGTCCTGCCGTACGCCGTGGCTACCGACAACGTCCTCGGCTACCTGTGGGGCAAGGAGGCCTACGGCGCCATGCTCTACGCCGGCGCCGTCTCCGACCTGTCGATCGCCGACACCCTCGCCAGCCCGAAGTACCGCCCGTTGATGCTCGCCATCGCCCACGAGGTCCTCGCCCAGGCGCCAGTCCCCGTCGAGAGTTTCGACGGGTTCGTCCCCACCGACCTCGAAGGGTCCCTGGATCGGCTCGTCGAGTTCAACCGCAACAGCGCGAAGACGCACAGCGGCATCTACCGGGACTTGACCGTCCGCAAGCGCAAGACCGAGGTCGACGAGATGCTCCGCGACCTGCGCGGGCCCATCTTCGACAAGATCGGCGAGCTCATCCACGACATCGAGGAAGGCCGCCGCACCTGCTGCGTCGCCAACCTCGATGAGTTGGCTGCGTACGCCGCGACGCAGCGGTCTACCGCGTCGACTGCGATCGGACAGGCAGAGTGACCCCTACGACAAGCGCCGACACCAAGGTCGGGCTCCACCTCCCGGCCGCGGTCGACGTACTCCACGAGTTGGCCACCTACATCGCGATCCCGAGCGTAAGCCGCGACGCCGACCCGGCGACCATGCGAGAGGCGGCGCAGTGGCTGTGTGATCGCCTCACCTGGGCGAACGCCCACCTGGTCGAGACCGCCGGCAACCCGATCGTGCGCGCGGACTGGCTAGGTGCGCCGGGAGCCCCGACGATCCTCGTCTACGGCCACTATGACGTCCAGCCGGCCGGTCCGCTCGAGGAGTGGGACGCCCCGCCGTTCATCATGACCCGAACCGACGACATCGTCCGCGGCCGGGGCGTCACCGACGACAAAGGCCCCGTCTTCCTGGTCCTCAAGCTCGCCCAGGCGTTCATCGAGCAGGAAGGCGCACTTCCTCTCAACGTCAAGTTCCTCATCGAGGGCGAGGAGGAGATCGGGAGCCCTCACCTCGCCGACTTCGTCCGTGCCCATGCCGACGACCTTGCGGCTGACCTGGTGATCTCCGCAGACGGAGCGATGTGGCGCCCCTCAGAGCCTTCCGTCTCCCTCGCCTCCAAGGGCATGGCGATGATGTCGGTCATCGTCGAAGGTCCATCGATGGATCTGCACTCCGGCCGGTTCGGAGGCACGGTCGCCAACCCCGCGATCGAGCTCGCCAGGCTCCTGGCGACCCTCCACGACGACGACGGTCGCGTGGCGGTTCCAGGCTTCTACGAGGGTGTGTGGCCGCTGACGGATCGTCGACGCGCCGAGATCGCGGCCGTCGACTTCGACGATGAGACCTTCCGCGCACAGATCGGCGCGCCCGCGCTTGCCGGCGAGACGGGGATGACCACACTCGAACGTCTCTGGGAGCGCCCCACGCTGGAGGTGAACGGGATCGAGGCCGGGGGGAAGTACACCGTCATCCCGCACAAGGCGGTCGCCCACCTGTCATGTCGCCTCGTGCATGATCAGGATCCACAGCGAGTGCTCGGCGCGATCACCGACCATCTGTGCCGACACGCGACCAGCGCAGTGACCGTCACCGTGGCACCTGACCCCGGTGGCGTTGCCGCCTACCGAGTGAGCCCCGACGACCCATCGATCCTTGCCGCTGTCGCAGCACTCGCCGAGGTATACCCAGGCCAGGAAGTCCTGCGTGCCGTGATAGCCGGCACCCTGCCGGCCACTCGGCTCTTCGAGGACACCCTCGGCATCAAGACCCTGTTCTTCTCCTTCTCAACAGCCGACGAGAACCTGCACGCGCCCAACGAGTTCATGCGGATCAGCCGCATCGACGAAGGGATGCGCGCCTGGGAGGCGCTGTGGAGGCGCCTCGCCACAACCCTGCCCCGGAGGACCGCATGACCGAGACCAGTGCGACCTACGTCGCCTACTCCTATCTGGACGAACACGTGTGGAACAAGGACCTCGCTCCCGAGTTCGGACGCGTCCCCGCCTTCCAGCACCACCTCTCCGACGCCGTCGTCGAACGCGCCGAGCGTCTCCTGAACGACAATGTCACGATCAGCCTCCACGATCACCCCGTGCGATTCCCGGCCGACATGGCAGACACCCCCGAATACAACCGCACGGGCCGACAGCACACCGCCTACGAAGGCCTCATGGCGTCGGGGCTGACCGTCGTCTTCGACAACATGATGGACGGCACCGCCTGCGTCACCGGCTCCGCACCATGGCAGTTCGAAGACGTCGTCACCGACCTCGGCATGCGGCAAGCCGACATCGCCCAACAGGACAAGGTCTTCGTCGTCCGCACCCTGGACGAGATCGACGAGGCCCACGATCTCGACAAGGTCGGCCTGGTCTTCGGTCTGGAGGCGGCCACCCCCATCGGCAACGAGGTCGACAAGCTCGACGTCCTCTACGGACTGGGCATCCGCCAGATCGGGATCGCCTACTCCGACTCGAACGCTCTCGGGTCAGGGCTCAACGAGCGCGTCGACGGCGGGCTGACGATGCTCGGGCGACGATCAGTGGACCGCATGAACGGCCTCGGCATGGCCATCGACATCTCGCACTCCGGTGACCTGACCGGCATCGAGACGTGTCGGGCGTCCACGAAGCCGGTCCTCATGACCCACGCCGGCGCACGGGCACTGTGGGACATCCCGCGCCTGAAGAGCGACGACGCTCTCAAGGCCGTGGCGGACACCGGAGGCCTGATCGGCATCTCCGCAGCGCCCCACACCACCTGCTCGACGGCGCACCCGCGGCACACCATCGAGTCGGTCATCGACCACTTCCACTACTGCGTCGACCTGGTCGGCATCGACCACGTCGCCTTCGGACCCGACACCCTCTACGGCGATCACGTCGGCCTTCATACGACCTTCGGGCATCTGCTGAGGATGGGGGACTGGACCGCACCCGAGCACGAGAAGGTGCCCTACGTCGACGGCTTGGAGAACCCGACGGAGTGCTTCCACAACCTGGCTGCCTGCCTGGTGCGTGACGGGCACTCAGACGAAGACATCGCAAAGGTGCTCGGCGGCAACATCCAGCGCGCGCTGGCCGAGATCTGGCACTGACAGGCGAGCCTCACTCCATGTTGCCCCTCAGTGGCCTGCGCATCCTCGCGCTCGAACAGTACGGCGCCGCGCCGTTCGGCAGCTCGCACCTGGCCGATCTCGGCGCCGAAGTCATCAAGATCGAAGACCCGAGCGCCGGCGGCGACGTCGGCCGGAAGGTCCCGCCGTACGCCGAAGGCGACGACTCGCTGTTCTTCGAAACCTTCAACCGAGGCAAGAAGTCGATCGCCCTCGACCTGGCAACGCCAGCAGGCCGCGACTGCTTCGAGCGGCTCGTGACAGTCAGTGACGTCGTCTTCTACAACCTGCGCGGTGACGTCCCAGAGAAGTTGGGCCTCACCTACTCCCACCTCGCCCACCTGAACAAGGGCATCGTCTGCTGTTCGCTCAGCGGATTCGGGATGACAGGCCCGCGACGCGCCGAGCCCGGCTACGACTACACCCTCCAGGCCCTGGCCGGCTGGATGGATGTCACCGGCGAACCCGACGGTCCGCCCACGAAGTCCGGGCTCTCCGTCGTCGACTTCTCCGCTGGGTACGTCGCCGCCATCTCGATCCTCGCCGGTGTGTTCGCCGCACGGCGAGACGGAGCCGGGATGGACTGCGACGTGAGCCTCTACGACACAGCGATCGCGATGCTCACCTACCCTGGTGTCTGGCACCTCAACGCCGGCTATGAACCGCAGCGCGCCCGCCACTCGGCGCACCCTTCCATCATCCCCTTCCAGGTCTTCGAGACCGCGGACGGGTGGGTGACAGTAGCCGCGCCGAAGGAGAAGTTCTGGCGATTGTTCTGTGACGCGATCGAACGTCCCGACCTCGCCTTGGACCCTCGTTTTGAGACTCTTGCCTTGCGGCACGAGAACGCAAGCGTCCTGCTCCCGATCTTGGAGGAGACGATGCGTGCTCGTACGACGAGCGCGTGGGACGAACGGTTCAGGAGACTCGGTGTGCCCAGCGGGCCGGTCAAGACCGTCGCAGAGGCGCTGACAGACCCGCAATGCCACGCTCGCGGCCTTGTCGTCGAAGCGGACCATCCACGCTACGGCACGGTCCGCACGATCGCGTCGCCTGTGCGGGTCGGTGAGCGCCGTGCAAGACCTGTTCGCGCTCCGCGTCTCGGTGAGCACACCGTGGAGGTCGTCAGCGAAGTCCTGCAACTCGATCCCGCAGAAGTCCGGAGCTCACGCGAGGCCGGCGCGTTCGGTCCGGTGACGGGGGACGTGATCCCATGACGGCGGCCCTCACGATCTCTCGCGTTCTTGCGGTTCCTGTCCGTGGCGGGTACTTCTTCGATGATCAAGCGGCCATTCGTGCGGGCGCGACCCGTGACGGTGTTCAGTATCTGGGGCCAACGGCGACAGCCGGCTTCACTCAGGTGCGCGAACCCGCCGAAGCCGTGTCCATCCTCCTCGGACTCTCCGACGGATCCACGGTCGTCGGCGATTGCGCGACGGTGCAGTACGCCGGCGTCGCCGGTCGTGAACCGCGACTCCGAGCAGCAGAGTTGGCTGCCGAGATCGAGGTGGTCGGCCAGGGGCTGATCGGTCGCTCCGTCAGCCGCTTCCGGGAGGCCGATGCGCATGCACGAGCGCTGTGTGCCAGCCTCACCCATCCACGTGCTGGTGCCTACGGGATGTCCCAAGCACTCCTCGCTGCGGCCGCGCACGCAGCTGGCCATGGCGTGATGGCCTGGGTCATCCAGGATGAGTGGAGGATCGGCGCGCCGTTGAGTGCCTTGCCGCTCTACGCCCAATCAGGGGAGTCGCGCTACACCAATGTCGACACGATGATCCTCAAGCGCGTCGACGTGCTACCGCACGGGCTCATCAACACACCGGATCTGGTCGGTCGTGACGGACAGACACTCGTGGACTACGTCGCCTGGGTGGGTGAACGCGTCGATTCGCTGGGCGGACCAGACTACCGACCGCGACTCCACTTCGATGTCTACGGCATGGTCGGCCTGGCTGCAGGCGGGGACATCGGCAAGACGGTCGAGATCCTGGTGCGACTGGAGAAGGCGGCAGGTCGGCATCCCCTTCAGATCGAGCATCCTATCGACGCAGGCAGTCGCGACGGGCAGATCGAGGCGATGCGAAGCATTCGGCTCGAGCTCGCGGCGCGTGGCTCGTCAGTCCGGATCGTCGCCGACGAGTGGGCCAACGACGTCGACGACATAGCAGCCTTCGCTGCCGCCGGCGCGACCGACATGATCCAAGTGAAGACCCCTGACCTGGGCTCCATCGTCGACAGTGTCGAGGCGTCGTTGACGTGCACCAACGAGGGCGTCGAGGTGGTGCTCGGCGGATCGTGTGCGGAGACTGATGTCTCTGCTCGCGTGTCCGTCCACATCGCGATGGCCGTGGGCGCCAGCCAGCTCCTGGCGAAGCCTGGAATGGGCGTCGATGAACCTCTGATGATCGCGAACAACGAGATCACGCGGGTGCTACGGCTCGACACCGAACGTCGCAGCGCCGCGGTCGATGCCTAGCGTCGCGCGACGACGGCCATTCACAGGCATCCCATGTTGCTCTCGCTGAACGAACGTCGGCAGCGCCGGGAGCGCCGAAGTCGGATACGGCTCATCCTGATCTCCGCATCTGTGGGGCACCTCGGCTGGGGAGCGATCCTTCCCTACCAGTACGTCTACGCCTCCCAAGCCCGGGGATGGGGACAGCTGGTCGCTGCGCTCGCGGCGGGGCTCTTCTCGGTGGGCTCCCTGGTGGGGTCCCCCCTCTTCGGACGCGTCGCCGATGGACGCCGCCCCGAGCGAGTGCTGATGGCTGCACAAGCTTTCGCAGCCGCAGCCTGTCTCGGACTGCTTGCCAGTGGCTCGCCACCGTGGTTCTGTCTCTCCTCACTCATCTTCGGTCTCGGAATGATGGGGGCCGCTCCAGCGAAGTCGGTCCTTGTCCTTCACTGGACACCGGCGGCGGCTCATCGACGTGTCTTCGCCTACCGTTTTGCCGGGGAGAGCATCGGCATGGCGTCGGGCGCCGTCGTCTCAGGTCTGCTCGTGGACGTGACGCACCCCGATGGCATGACTCCGGCTTACGTCATCGGCGCGCTCAGCCTGTCGACGGCGCTCGCGGTCAGCGCATGGGCCGCACATCGCGCCCCTGAGCGCATGGCCGACCGCGAGCAGCACACTGTCCACGTCAGCATGGTCCGGTCCTTGCGGCTGCTGAGCGCACATCGCACGCTCTGTTGGCTCGCCGTCCTGACGACCTGCTTGGCGCTCGCGTTCTACGCCCAGTTCGAGGCGGGTCTGCCTGCGTACGCCGTCACCGAGCTGCACGCCGGCCAGACAGCCATCGGCCTCGCCGCGGCGACCAACTGCGCGACCATTGCCGCGTTCCAGATGGTGATGCTCCGCATCACTGATCGCCAAGCACCCGGACCGCTCCTGGTGGTTGTCGGCCTCATCTGGGTGGCATGCTGGACGTTGCTCGGCGCCGCGGCGGTGCTCCCCGTCTCGTGGGGGGCCGTCATCTTCGTCGCGACCTATGGGGTATTCGCCCTCGGTGAGACCATCTTCACACCGATCCTCAGCCCCCTGGTCGCGCGCCTTGCACCGGCCGGAATCGTCGGGACAGCGCTGGGGGTGTTCGGTGGCCTTCAGACAATGTTCTCGGCACTGGGCCCCCTGATCGCCGCCGTCTCGTTCGGACTCGGGCTCCCTGTACTCTTCGTCGGCGTGCACCTCGCCCTCAGCATGGTGGCTGTCCTCGCGGCAGGACGTCTTGCCGTGCTGCTCTCCGTTCGGTCCGCGCCTTTGACTCTCGGCCCGTCGCCCGTCCCACGAGGCTGCGCATGTTCGCCGCAACTCACCTCGATGATGGACGGGTCGAACAGATCGACCGCCGATTGAGACGAACATAGGTAAAAGTATCGACATCGGCTACAACGGACATCCTCCGGCGCCCTCCGACAAAGGAGCGGACGGATGACGGCGTACACGGCATTCGAGCGAGGGTGTTCCCGGGGAGTTGTGTCGGAACGGCTCCAGATCACCCACGCCTGACGGTCCAGGCGGATTGGCGATTCGTGCACGACCGGTCTAGACCGCTACTGTGCCGCGTGCCGATGGCCGGACGGGGGGCGTCCAGTGGCGGCTTCCGATGGAGGTCCGCTGAACGTCTGTCAACGGCGATTGACAACGACACAGCATGACGCAGGGTGACCGCGTGATGGCGCGGATCTCGACCTCCCTTGCGATCTCATCATCGACATGTTGAGGTCGCCGCCTGGAGGCCGGTATCGCCCGTGAGCAGTTGAACGCCCGGGGCAGGGTGCGACGTGCGTGCGGAGGCAAGTCTCGGCGCGTCTCTTTGCCTCCCGTCTGTGGAACTTTGCAGGACCTCGGTTGAAACATCCAACAGAAGAAGGCGGCCCCTTGCCGCGATCTCTTTCGTCCTGGCCGCTTGTGGTTGAGATGCTCGAGGTCCATGAGGGAGCGGCCCCACACCCGGTGGATTCGCCTCATCCCGCCGTGCCTGCGCGCCGCATTGTTGGCGCGCACGGCGGCATGCGGTGGCCTCACCCGGTTCGCGAGGCGTCGACGAATGAGACGCCGCCCACGAGCCGACACAGTGAGAGGAAGAGGAGAAGATGTCTCGGAAAGGACTGACCGCCATCGCGGCGGTGCTGACGATCGTTCTGGCCGCCTTGGGCGTGTTCGCGTCGGCTCAGTCGGCGACGCCGAGGAGGACGTCTACCCACGCGTGGGATGCCAGGAAGCCACATCGGACGAGGACGGCGACCCCGACGCCGACCCCCACCCTGAGCGCAGCGGCGACGCCGGTGTCGACGCCGACGGCGACCAACACGGTCACGCCGACACCGACGCCCACGGTCGCGCCGACGCCCGTGGTCACGCCCACGCCCACCCCGACGGGCACGACGACCCAGAGCTCCACCCCGACTCCCACGGCGACTTCCGGCACCTGGTCGTGCGTCGTGCAACTGGGCGGAGGCTGCCCCAACGGCAGCGGTGGCTACAAGGACACCGCCTTCAGCCCGAACTCCAACGGCTGGAACAGCTATGTCAACAACCAGGACGTCGGCTTCAACGGCGTGGGCACCGAAACCCTGTACGTGAACGGGCCGCGCAACTGGCAGGTCGTCTCCAACCTCGGCGCCTGTGGTGGCTGTGTCCAGACCTTCCCGGCCTCGCAGCAGTTGTTCGACAACTGGGGCAGCAGCGGTTTGGGTTCGGGCACCTCGGCCACGCCGATCAGCTCACTGTCAGCGCTCTCGGTCAACTACGACGAGACGTCGCCTGGCGGTTCGGCCAACGGCTACGAGTTCGCGCCCGACATCTGGCTGGACGGCTACCCCTGGGACATCATGTTCTGGGTCGACACCAACCTCCGCTGCTCGCTCGGTGTCGGCAGTGTGGGCGAGGTCATCGGCAGCTTCTCGATGGACGGCCAGAACTGGACCGTCCACCGCTACGGCAGCAACGGCGGGGCGGGCTCGAAGTACGGCGATGAGATCATCGTCACGCTCGACGGCGCCGGTGGCTCTGGCACGTGTGCTCAGCAGCCGAAGGGCACCATCAACGTCAAGGCAGGCCTGGAGGCGCTCGCCTCGAAGGGGTTCATCCCTGCGTCTCCTGCGGTCAGGCAGATGAACACCGGCTGGGAGATCACGGAGTCGAAGAGCGCGACGTTCACCGTCCACGATCTTTCCTACACCGTGACGCCCAAGTGACGCCGACCCTTCCCCGAGCCATTCGCTCGATGTAGAGAGGCGGCAGTCGGCCGCGCTCCCGTCGACACGGCTCATGGCGGCATGCGTGAAAACGGCCCCTCGCTGGCGGAAACGCCGGTGAGGGGCCGTTTTCTCGTGCTGGCGCGTCTGTTGGGCGACGGGTGACAGGCGTCTCCCTTCGGACTACGGCACCGTGACGACGTCAGCCACTTGTGACAACGAGCGCCCGCTGCCTCGCAGGGTCGTCGACGGCGCAACCCCATACCAGGAGCGGTACTTCGCCGCGAACCGGCTCTGGTGCAGGAAGCCCCAGCGCGCGGCGATCTGAGCCACCGACGTCGACTCGGGGGAGCCGGCGACGAGGTCGCGGTGGGCCTGGTCCATCCTCACCCGGGTCAGATACTCGTGGGGAGTGCTCCCGAGGTGCTCGGCGAAGCCTCGCTGCAGCGTGCGAGTCGTCATGCCGACAGCGGAAGCGATCCCAGGGATGGTGAGCGGCTCCTGAGCGTTCTCCTCGATGTAGCGAACCGCGCGCTGCACATGAGGCGCGGTGGCCGGCGCGGCGGGCGCCTCGAGCTCGCCACGGTGCGGGTGATCGGCCGCGAGCAGGAGACCGGTCATCAGTGTGCTCGAGACCTGGGCAGCGATGAGCGGGTTGGTCACGAGTCCGCTGAGTGCCTGTCCTGACGTCAGTGCCGCTCGGGCGAAACGCGCCCACTCGGCCCCCCGGCCTGCGTGGAGGTCGAGCGACGGCTGGAAGTCGATCTGGCCGATGCGGTCGGACCCCGACAGGCGGCGCAGCTCCGCCTCCATGGCGCGGCGCTCGAACTTGAAGATCGTGACCTTCTCGTTGCCGGTCCACCACCCGGTCAGGACGCGCGGATCATGGGGCCGGACGATGCTGGCGGTCTTCGGGGACACCGTGAGGACCCGCGTGGCGGTGGCGACGTCGAGCAGTCCGCCCTCGAACAAGTGCACGGCATAGGTGTCGTCGACGCTGTCGACAGCAATCCGAACCGTCCCGTGATAGGTCACCTGGCCCGCCAGCACTGGCCCGACCGCGGCCGCCTCGATGTCGCACCTGAAGGGACGCTTGTCCCGCTGGGCGATGTGGATGCTGTCCCGGAAGAACGTGCTGCCCAGTCTCACAGCATCGTCGATGTCGGTCAGCGAGGTCAGTCGCGGCAAGACGTCGCCTGGTGCGGCTCCGTGGTCCGCCGGCTCATGTCGCTCCACTGCGACCGCTTCAGATCCCATGCCCGACATGCCTCCCCTGCTTCGGCGTCGCTGGCCGGACGCTCACGCGAGCGTGCTGAGCGGACGACGAGCGCTGGAGAGACCGGCGCGTGAGCGAGGTCTGACGCGGGATGCGAAGTGATCCACGTCACAGTCAACGGGTGCGCGATCCGGCTGACGGGGTGTCGCGATCTGTGTGTCGAGTGGCTGGCACCCCCGCCTACCGTCCGTGCCAGTAATGCCAGTCGGGGGAACGCGCATTGACGCGTCCGGCCCAATCAATTGTCGACTCCATGAGTCGCCGGGGGGAATCACCACGTGAGTCCGTCGTCACGTGTGCGCAAGGCAGACCGCTTGCGCACGTTCATCATGGCCCTGGTCAGCGGACTGCTGGTCGCGGCGGGGCTCTCGCTCGGTGCAAGTCCCGCGCACGCGGCGGGCACTGCGACCCTGTCCGTGACCATCGCGCCCGCGACGACGCCGATCCTCTCGGGGGCGACGGCTCAATGGGTTGTGAACTACCAGTGCTCCTCCGTCGACCCGTCCGTCACCACCTGTGACAACGCGCAGATCAAGATCGACATCACCAAGCTCTCCCCGCAGGGCAACCCGGTCACGTGCATGGTCGGCGGCTCGACTGGCAACGGCGACTTCAACCCGACGACGACCGGGTTCATCGGCTCGGGTGCCGGCAACAGCATCCCGGTCGGTGCCTCGGGCCAGCTGACGTTCGCGTGCAAGACGGCGTTCGGGACGACGCCGGACCAATCGACGCTGGTGGCGACCGCGACCTTCAGCTCCGACTCCGCGACAGGCTCGGTGACCAAGACGTCGGCTCCGATCGTGATCACGGCTGTGCCCGGCGTATCGGTCGACAAGGCCCTCCTCGGCGACTCGGTCCTGGACGGTGTCACCGCCTACCAGATCACCGGCGACTACATCAAGGCCATCAAGAGCAACGGCGACTGGGACACGAAGAATCCGGTCCTGGTGGACACGCTGCCGGCCGGTGCGGTGTTCGTCAGCGCCTCCAACGGAGGCGTCTACGACGCGGCCACCAACACGATCACGTGGCCGTCGAGCGCCTGGAGCAACAACTCCATCGGTCCTGACATCAGTGCGATCGTCCACGTGACCTATCCGTCCTCGACGTTCGGCCCGACCGACACGGTCACGAACAAGGTCAAACTCACGACGACCACGGTCACCGACCCGCATGACATCACGGCGACCGACAGTGTGAGTCACACCTTCAGCAACGCGACGGGTGGGTCGGGCTCCTTCCGCAAGACCGTGTCGAACAACGACATCGCCGCTAGGGCGATCTTCAAGACCGACGAGTACCACTGGAACCTGACGATCACGAACACCGGCACCGTGCCGATCGGCGGCACACTCTACGACTATCCGCCGTGCCAGAGCGCCCCGCTGAACAACTCGCTCCCGCAGAGCTGCACAGACCCCGGGTTCAAGATCAGCAGGATCAGCAATGTCCCTCAAGGATCGGTTCTCACCTTATATCTCGCCGACGGAACCACCCAGACGGTGACGAAGTCGACCGACGCGTCGGTGACCTACGCCGTCCCGGCGGCCTGGTCGATCAGCGGCTACGCGATCAAGCTTCCGGACGGGACAGTTGATCCGACCACGACCTACTACGTGTACGTGTATGGCAACCTGACCGCGGGCAACGCCTACGTGCCGATGACCCAGACGAACTGCGCGCAGTGGTCGATGACCAACGCGGCGCCGACGACGCTGACGAACCTCGGCGACAAGGACAAGTCCTGCGCAGTCGCGTACTTCAAGAACGCCGCAGCCAACCTCCAGATCCGCAAGGCCTACACGGGCGGCCCTGACGCGCTGATCTCGGGCCAGGTCGCGCCCTGGAGTCTCGTCGTCTCCAACCAGGGGGCCACCAGTGACCCCCACTACGTCGACGCTCCGGTCCACGTGACCGACACGCTGCCAGCCGGCGTGACCTACGTGCCAGGAAGTGCGGTCGTGACCAACGCGGCCGGCGCCTACACCTACGACGCGGACTACACCACTGCCGGCATGACGGTCACCCAGAGCGGGCAGACCCTCACGTTCACCTTCCCCTCGAGTGCCGTCCTCGACAAGCAGCATGCCTTCACCATCACGTTCAAGACGATCGTGAACGCAGGCGTCGGGGTCACCACGCAGACGAACACCGCCAGCGTGTGGAACGATGCCGACCCGACCTGGGTCCCGAGCGCCGGCGGTGGCAGCATCAGCAGCGCGTCGTTCACCACGGGCACCTCGGCACAGGCCGGCGCGCAGAAGATGGTCGAGGGCCAGTACGACAGCCAGTACCTGTTCTCGGTGGCCGGCTCGCCAGCGGTGGGTCAGTCACCCGCGGGCGGCATCTCCCACTGGAAGCTCAGCATCGGGTCGCTCGGCTCGACCACCATCGACGACCTGGTCGTCTACGACGTCTTCCCGTACGTCGGCGACACCGGGGTCTCGGGCGGCCAGAGCGGGGTGTCCCGTGGGTCGCAGTTCCAGCCGACGCTCGCCGGGCCGATCACCACGCCGGCCGGCGTGACGGCGACGTACTCGCTCAGCACGAACCCGTGCCGTCCGGAGGTCTATCCGAGCCAGCCCGTCGGGTGTGACCCGACCTGGTTGACCGCCGGGCAGGTCACCGACTGGTCGAAGGTGCGCGCCGTCCGGATCGACGCGACCACCAAGACCTACCAGCCGGGCCAGACCGAGCAAGTCACCTACGACATGAAGCTGCCGGTGGGGGCTGACCCGGGCGACATCGCGTGGAACTCGCTCGCCTACACGGCCGCAGGCCCCAACGGCCCGCTGCTGCCCGCCGAGCCCGTGAAGGTCGGCATCAAGGTCGTGGCGCCGCCGAGCGTGGACATCGAGAAGGCCGACGCGGCAGGGAACGACGCCGACACGGCGGCCGATGCGGTCACGCTCGACCCGACGGCGACAACCCAGTTGAAGCTTACGGTGAAGAACAACGGCGGGGAGCCCCTGAAGAACGTGAAGGTATCCGACCAGGTCACCGTCGGCTCTGCGAGCGTGACTGGACTGACGTGCACGTTCCCCGACGGTTCGACGGGCACCCAGTGGGCTGGCCCGCTTGCGGTCGATGCCAGCTTCGGCTGCACCGCGACCCTGAGCGCGCTCGGCTCCGGAGCGCAGCACGCGGACGACGCAACCGTCGATGCCGTCGGGACGTTGAGCGGCACATCGGTGACCGACGACGACGAATACCACGGGAAGACCCCCGCGAAGGTCGATGTGTACCTGCGCAAGGTGGGCGCCGACGCCAGCGGCAGCCTCACGGCCCTGGACGGCTCGCAGTGGACGCTGCAGAGGGATGCGAACGGCGCGCCGGGGACGACGATCGCCGGGGGAGTCCAGCCGGTGGCAGGGCAGACTGGCGAGTTCGAGATGGCCGGTCTGCTGCCGGGGACGTACTGGCTGACCGAGGCGTCGGCTCCCGGCGGCTACGTGCTGCTGGCACAACCGATCAGCTTCACCATCGCAGCCGACGGCACCGTGACGCTCGGCTCGGGGACGGGCCGGTCCGTGACGCTCGGGCACACCTCAGACGGCGATCCTGAGATCACCGTGCAGGACGCACACGCGCTGGCGCTTCCGTTCGCGGGCGGGAGTGGATCCACCGCCTACTCGCTCGCCGGGGCGGCCCTGCTCGCTCTCGCCGGCCTGGCCTTCGTGCTGCTGCGGCGTCGTTCGTCGAGGTCCCCCGGCTCCGGGAGGCGGATGAGGACGTAGTCGGACCAGACACGACGTCACCACGAAGTCATCTCGGTTGAGAGAAGAGGAAGAAGACAAGCGCATGATCACCCGCAAGAAGACGCCGCTGCATGCGGTCGTCCTGGCAGCGGTCCTGGCGACGATGGCGATGGCCGGGTTCGCCCGCCCTGCGTCAGCCGCCTCGCCGTCGCTGCCAGACCCCAGCAAGACCGGCACGATCGACATCCACAAGTTCGAGACGCCACCGCCGAGCGACGGCGGCAGCGGCGGCAACAACCTCGTCGCACCCTCCTGGCTGCCGAACAACGGCACCGCCGTCGACACGACTGGCCTGACCCCGATGGCCGGCGTGACGTTCAGCATTCAGCAGGTGACCGGGATCGACCTGACCACCAATCAGGGCTGGCAGGACGCGAACGCCCTGAGCGGCACCTTCGACCCCGCGAACGCGACCGGATCGATCACCAGCGCGGGCTACGGGCTGTCCGCCGCGGCCGGGTCACCTGTCACGACCGACGCCAACGGTGACGCGTCCCTGTCGGGCCTCCCGCTCGGCCTGTATCTCGTGACCGAGACGTCGTGGCCGGCCGGCGCGACCCCGTCCGTGCCGTTCCTGGTCTCGGTCCCGCTGACCGACCCGAACAACCCGAGCTCGTGGCTCTACGACGTCAACGTCTACCCCAAGAACGCGGTCACGACGGTCACGAAGAGCGTGCAGGACGCCGACGCCGTCAAGCTCGGCGACCCGGTGACGTGGACCATCACCGCCGACATCCCCGAAGTGAACACGATCGACGGCTACAAGATCACCGACAAGCTCGACACGAAGCTGGACTACACCGGCGCGACCGTGACGCTCGCCGACGGGACGCCGATCGTGGAGGGCACCGACTACACCGTCGGCTTCGACTCGGTGACCCACACCCTCACCGTCACGTTCACTGCCGCGGGCCGGGCGATCCTCGCTGGCGACAGCGCCACGCAGGTCGTGGTGAAGGTCAACACGGCGGCCAACGCCGTAGGCGTGATCGCGAACACCGCGGTGCTCTACCCCAACAAGGCGAGCTTCGACGTCGCTCCGGGCCAGCCCGGTGGTCCGGTGGAGTCGCCGCAGGTCGAGACCAAGTGGGGCGAGATCACGGTGCTGAAGACGAACGAGACCGGCGCCGCGCTGCCGAACGCGGTGTTCAGCGTCTACACCTCGCAGGCCGACGCAGAAGCGGGCAAGAACCCGGTGTCGATCAACGGGCAGACGGTGTGGTCGGCAGGCGCCGACGGTCAGCTGACCATCTCCGGACTTCGCTACTCCGACTTCGCAGACGGCGCGACGGTCGCTCCGGGCGACCCGGGGTATCGGGAGTACTGGCTCGCCGAAGTCACGGCGCCTCAGGGCTACGAGCTGCTGGCCGACCCGGTGAAGTTCCTGGTCACCGCCCAGACGAGCACGGTGGGGGTCGACCTGACGATCAAGAACGTGCCGTCCAACGCCGGGTTCGAGCTGCCCTTCACCGGCGGCCCCGGCGGGCTCCTGCTCTACGGCGGCGGCGCTCTGCTCCTGCTCGGAGCAGCGGCGATCGCGGTGGCACGGCGACGCGAGACCGTCTGAAGGATCGAGGACTGATCCCGCCGGATCGGCCCAGAGACGCGGGGCGGCGACCAGATCGGTCGCCGCCCCGTCGTCATGTCATCCCTGCTCGGCGTACCCAGACCGCCCATGCCCCGCAGGCCGATGGCGGGAGAGATCGGGCAATGGCCTCGCCGTCTCGGCGACACGGATGTGGGCGGCGTCCGTCCACGCCTGGTGGACATAGACCTTCTCGCCGTGCGCCGGCGTGCCACCGGCCCACGCGCTGATCACCCAACCCTCCCACCCTGGTCGGCCGTCGTGCTGGACGCGGCGCCACCCGAGAAGGATGCCCGGGTTCGGGTTGACCCACGAGCCCGTGACGTCCACCCAGACGAACGTCGGCAGAGGGGTCGGCACAGGACCCAGGATAGAACGTGTGTTCGAAGATCGGCGATGACGGCCCCTCGACTGGTCCGGTGGCTCAGTCGAGGCAGGCGCTGGCGAGCTGACCGTCGTCGGCCGCGCCACGCGGCGGCTCGCGCCTCGTCGGCTCGGCCGGCTTCTGTTCCGCCCTGGCCGGGCCGGCCGGCCTCTGTTCGGTCTGTGGCGGCGGCACGCGGGCACCATGCCGCTCGGCGCCGATCCCGGCGGCCACCACGAAGCCGACGCCGAGGGCAGCCACCGGGCTCGGCACCTGGTGGAGCACCAGAAGGCCGATCACCAGTGCAAGGCCGGGCTCGAGTGCCATCAAGGTGCCGAACGACCCGGTCGTCAGCCGTCGCAGCGCGAGCAGCTCGAGCGCAAACGGCACGACAGGAAGCAGGATGGCGAGTCCCAGCCCGATGGCGAGCAGCCCAGGAGTCAGATGGCCGACCGTTCCTGGTCCGGCTACCAGAGTCGCGACGACGGCGGCGACCGGCATGGAGACTGCCAGGCCGGTGATCCCGCTGGCGGCGTCGCCCACCTTCTGGGTGAGCAGGATGTAGGCCGCCCAGCACACCGCCGCACCGAGGGCGAACGCAACGCCGACGAGATCGGCTGAGCCGGTCCATGGCTCGGTCAGCAGCACGACTCCGAGTGCTGCGACGAGTGCCCAGATCCTCGCAACGCCGGTCGTGCGCACCACTGCCACGCCCAGCGGTCCGAGGAACTCGAGGGCGCTCGCCGTCCCCAGCGGCAGCCGGGCGACCGCGGCCATGAAGAACAACGTCACCCCGCCTGTGGCGACCCCGAGCGCCACCGCCGCCAGGAGCGCGTCGCGGCTGAAGTCGGAGAGGCGCGGTCGCACGATGACCAGCAGCAGCAGCCCGGCCCAGGTCAGACGCAGCCACGCCGTCCCCTCCGGGCCGATCCGGTCCATGAGATCGACGGAGGCCGCGAGGCCGAGTTGGACGCAGAGCATCGAGCAGACGGCCATCGAGGCTCCGACGCGGGCGGCATGACGTGACATGTGTCCAGTGAAGACGTCAGATCTGTTCGTGTCCACGTGACTTTCCTGGACATATCGTTCAGCAAGCCCACACAATCGACCAGTGGATCTCCGTCGCCTGCGTCTCCTCCTGGAGCTCTCGCGCCTCGGGTCGATGCACGAGGTGGCGGCCGAGCTCGGCACGACCACCTCGAGCGTCTCCCAGGGCATCGCCGTCCTGGCTCGCGAAGCGGGTACGCCGCTGGTCCAGCCGGATGGTCGACGGGTTCGGCTGACACCAGCCGGTCGTCGGTTGGCCGAGCATGCGGTGACCATCCTCGCCGCAGTCGACGCGGCCCGCCTCGACCTCGACCCGACCGCGGAGCCGGTGGGCGTGCTCCGCGTCGCCGGCTTCGCGACCGCGGTCCGCCGATCGCTGCTGTCGGCCATCGACGATCTCGCCCACACCCATCCCGGCATCGAGGTGCGTGTCCACGAGCACGAGCCGCAGGAGTCGCTCGGTCTGCTCGCCCGCGACGCGGTCGACCTTGCGCTCGTCTATGACTACGACCTCGCACCCGCCTCGTGGGACATCGACATCGAGGTGACGCCGCTGTGGGAGGCCGAGTGGGGACTCGGCGTGCCCAGTGGTGAGAAGCGCGCGCCGTTCGCGGCGTACGCCGATCGCGACTGGATCGTGAACTCGCGGCACACCGCTGACGAGCAGGTGCTGCGAACGTTGGCCGCGCGCGCGGGGTTCACGCCCCGCGTCGTCCATCGCATCGACAGTCTCGAGCTGGTCGACGACCTCATCGTCGCCGGTCGAGGCGTGGCCCTCCTTCCGAGGGGCCCGGCTTCCCGGCGCGGGGTCCGCGTGCTCGCGCTCAACGATCCCCGGGTGCGGCTGCGGGCGTACGCCGTCACGCGTCCTGGCCGTCGAGCATGGCCGCCTTTGCAGGCGGTGCTCGACCGTCTGACGCGCTCCTGAGCGGCTCGCCCGACCCATCTGAGGCGTCCGGTCGCTCCGAATGGGTACCAGCGGGCATCACCCCACCCTCTCTCGGAGGAGACACCATGGACACCTCGAGCACGACCCGCTCCATGACGGCCACCCCCGTCCAGACAGCCGCGACGGTTGTCGCTGCGGTCTTCCTCATCGTCGGCATCGCCGGCTTCATCCCCGGCATCACGACGCACTACGGCGACCTCAGCTTCGCGGGCCATCACTCCCAGGCCAAGCTGCTCGGCCTCTTCGAGGTCTCCGTCCTCCACAACATCGTCCACCTGCTCTTCGGCGTCGTCGGGCTCGCGATGGCGCGCAGCTGGACTGGTGCCCGCAGCTACCTCATCGGAGGCGGGATCGTCTACTTCGTCCTCTTCCTCTACGGGCTCATCGTCGACCGCAACAGCGGCGCGAACTTCGTGCCGGTCAACAGCGCCGACAACTGGCTTCACCTCCTGCTGGCGGTCGGCATGGTCGTGCTCGGCCTGGCGCTGAGCCGCAACCGCGCCGGTGCCTACGGCGGAACAACGCTGCGGTAGCGGCAGCTCTGACATCGATCAGAGGCCACTGGGCGGTGCCCGCGCAAGAGATGTCTTGCCATTTGTGACACTCATGGGTCATCCTCATGGCCCAGGCGTCAAGAGACCGGCGTCTGACAAGCGGCTCAAGGGAGCGTCGCGCATGACGACGAGCTATACCGCCGAGACCGGCGACCAGCCACTCATCCACCAGTTCATCAGGCTCTTCGGCCACCGTCCCACCCCCTACGAGCTCGAGCGCTACGAGCGCGCCCGAGCTCGTCTCTCCGGCCATCTGCCGGCCCGCATCCGTCGCAACGCAGCGCGGCTGATCACCCGGACCTGAGGCGCCACGGCCGACGGGATCGAGCACCGGCTGAGGTGGCGCTAATCGAGGTGACAGCCACCGATAGGCTCAGGTGCGTGAGCAAGGCATGGGAGCTGTTCGCCGACGACCCGACCATCATCGCGGCGCGGGTGAACGGCACGCTGAAGGACCTGTCCACCGACGTCGCCGACGGCGACGAGGTGGAGGGCGTCGCGATCGACTCGACCGACGGCCACAACATCCTGCGGCACTCGACGGCGCACGTGCTCGCCCAGGCCGTCCAGCAGCTCTTCCCCGAGGCGAAGCTGGGCATCGGCCCACCGATCCAGGACGGCTTCTACTACGACTTCGACGTGCCGACGCCGTTCGTGCCCGAGGACCTGGTCAAGATCGAGTCCTTGATGAAGAAGATCATCAAGGCGAACCAGCGCTTCTCCCGTCGGGTCACCAACGACGCGGACGCCCTCGTCGAGCTCGCTGACGAGCCCTACAAGGTGGAGCTCATCGGACTGAAGGGCTCGGGGAGCGAGGCCGCGGAGGGTGCGGGCGTCGAGGTCGGCGCCGGCGAGCTCACCATCTACGACAACATCGGCCGCAACGGCGAGGTGGCGTGGAAGGACCTGTGTCGCGGGCCGCACCTGCCCACCACCCGCCGCATCCCCGCCTTCAAGCTGATGCGCAGCGCTGCGGCGTACTGGCGAGGCGATGAGAAGAACAAGCAGCTCCAGCGGATCTACGGCACGGCGTGGGAGTCGCAGGAGGCGCTGGACGCCCACCTGCACCGCATCGAGGAGGCCGAGCGCCGCGACCACCGCAAGCTCGGCCGGGAGCTGGACCTCTTCTCCTTCCCCGACGAGCTGGGCTCCGGCCTGCCGGTCTTCCATCCCAAGGGCGGCATCATCAAGCGGGAGATGGAGGACTACGTCCGCCGCCGGCACATCGAGGAGGGCTTCTCCTACGTCGGCACGCCGCACATCAGCAAGGACGGCCTGTTCCACACCTCGGGGCACCTGCCGTACTACGCGGACACGATGTTCCCGCCGATGGAGCTGGAGGGCAGCAAATACCAGCTCAAGGCGATGAACTGCCCCATGCACAACCTGATCTTCGCCAGCCGTGGACGCTCCTATCGCGAGCTGCCGCTGCGGCTGTTCGAGTTCGGCACGGTCTATCGCTATGAGAAGTCAGGCGTGGTGCACGGGCTCACTCGCGTCCGCGGTCTGACCCAGGACGACAGTCACTCCTACGTCACCGCCGAGCAGGCGCCCGCCGAGATCAAGCATCTTCTCGACTTCGTCCTCGGCGTGCTCCGCGACTTCGGCCTCGACGACTTCTACCTCGAGCTCTCCACTCGGGACCCGGAGAGCGACAAGTTCATCGGGAGCGATGAGCAGTGGGAGACCGCGACCAGGATCCTCGAGGAGGTCGCCACCGAGTCGGGCCTCGAGCTGGTCCCCGACCCGGGCGGTGCCGCGTTCTACGGCCCGAAGATCTCGGTGCAGGCGCGCGATGCGATCGGCCGCACGTGGCAGATGTCGACGATCCAGTACGACTTCAACCAGCCGGAGCGGTTCGGGCTGGAGTATGTCGCGGCCGACGGCTCCAAGCAGCAGCCGGTGATGATCCACTCGGCCAAGTTCGGCTCGATCGAGCGCTTCTTCGGCGTCCTGGTCGAGCACTACGCGGGCGCGTTCCCTCCGTGGCTGGCGCCGGTGCAGGTGCAGGCGATTCCGGTCGCCGACGCCTTCGCCGACTACCTCGACGACGTCGCCAAGCAGCTGCGGGCGAAGGGGATCCGCGTGGAGACCGACCACTCGGCTGACCGGTTCCAGAAGAAGATCCGCAACGCCCAGCTGCAGAAGGTGCCGTTCATGGTCATCGCCGGCGGTGAGGACGTCGCGAACGGCGCGGTGAGCTTTCGCTACCGCGACGGGCGCCAGGAGAACGGCGTACCGGTGGCGGACGCCATCGCGCGGATCGTGGCAGCGGTGGAGTCGCACGAGCAGGTCTGAGGCGATGCGTGTGACGTCGTGTCACAGCAACCCTTGTTAGTGCGACTGTTGTCGCACTAATCTGGGTGCATGAGCGCTGTCGAGCACGTCTTCCCAGGCAAGCAGGAGTACGACGACGCCCTGAGGACCCTGTCCCAGGCATCGCTGGACCGGCACTTCGAGGCGTTCCGCGACATCGCGTGGGACGCCCCCGAGATGCAGGTCGCCGAGCAGGATGAGCGCTTCATCCTCACCGACGCCGACGAGATCGGCCGACACGAGTGGTACAAGGCGCTCTCGCGCGCGCGCCAGATCGAGATCGGCCGCTACCGCTACGCGCAGATCGCCAAGGTCGGCCGCCAGTTCGAGCAGATCCTGATCGCCGGAGTGATGCACCACCTCATCCGCATGGAGAACAACAATCCGGAGTTCCGGTATGCCATGCACGAGGTCACCGAGGAGACCCACCACATCCAGATGTTCCAGGAGTCGGTGAACCGCTCCGGCGCCGACGTCTTCGGCGCATCGCGCCGTTGGACCCGCGTCGCGCCGCTCGTGACCTCGGCCGGCCATTGGTTCCCCGAGCTCTTCTTCGTCGGCATCCTGGCGGGGGAGGAGCCCATCGACCACCTCCAGAAGAGCATCATGCGCGCCGGTGGCAGCCACCCGCTGATCGACCGGATCATGCAGATCCACATCGCCGAGGAGGCCCGCCACATCGGATTCGCCCATGCCTACCTCGAGCACCACTGGCCGCAGCTGAGCAAGCGGAGGCAGCGCGTGCTCAAGGTCCTGTTCCCGATCGTGATGCGCGTGCTCTGCGACGTGATCATGGTCCCGAGCAATCAGGACCGTCGCGCGATGGGCATCCCCGAGGACGTGGCGAAGGAGATCTGGTGGGAGTCGCCCGAGTCCAAGAAGCTGCTGCGCGACCTCTTCGGTGACGTCCGGATGCTCGCCGACCGCCTGGGGATCCGGTCGGGGGCGGCTCGGCTGATCTGGAGGAGGCTGGGCATCGACGGGGATCCCTCGCGGTTCCGCAGCGCTCCGAGCCCTGCTCGGTCCTGAGTGCGAGGAGGAGCGGAGCCACCGTGCCCCACGTCGTCACCGGGTCCTGCTGCTCCGACGGCTCGTGCGTCGTCGCCTGCCCGGTCAACTGCCTCCATCCGGCTCCCGGCGAGCCCGGCTTCGCCGAGGCCGAGATGCTGTACGTCGACCCCGCGTCGTGCGTGGACTGCGGTGCCTGCACGACGGCCTGCCCCGCGGACGCGATCGTGCCCCACACCGCCCTGACGCCGGAGCAACAGCCCTTCCTGGCCCTCAACGCCGAGTACTACGAGGTGTTCCCGCATGCCGATCGCACCCCGCTCGCGCGGATCCCGGCGCCACGGCGGCTCGCCCGGTCGGGCCCGTTCCGCGTGGCCGTCGTGGGCGCCGGACCGGCGGGCCTCTATGCGGCGGACGAGCTGTTGACCCACCCCGAGATCAGTGTCGACGTCTACGACCGCCTGCCGACGCCGTACGGCCTCGTGCGCTTCGGCGTCGCGCCCGACCATCCGCACACCAAGCGCGTGCAGGGACTCTTCGCCGCCATCGAGGAACAGCGCGGGTTTCGGTACTTCCTCAACGTCGAGGTCGGCAAGCACGTCTCGCACGCCGAGCTCGCCGAGCACTACGACGCCGTGCTCTACGCGGTCGGCGCGGCGGCCGACCGCCCGCTCGGGGTGCCGGGAGGCGACCTGCCCGGCTCCCTGTCGGCGACGGACGTCGTCGCCTGGTACAACGGCCATCCTGACCGCCAGGACCTCGCGGTCGGGCTGGACGCCGCGTCGGTCCCGTCCGGAAGGGCCGTCGTCGTCGGCAACGGCAACGTGGCCCTCGATGTCGCCCGCATCCTCGCCGAGGACCCCGAGCGCCTGCACGCGACCGACATCGCGGCCCTTCCACTCGAGCGGCTTCGCCGCAGCAACGTGCGCGAGGTCGTGGTACTCGGTCGTCGCGGCCCGGACGAGGCCGCCTTCACCCTCCCCGAGCTCGTGGGGCTTGCGGGACACGACGGCCTCAACGTCGTCGCGGACACGGGCGGCGCTCGGATCGAGGGCCAGGACGCGCGCTCGCGGCTGCTCCGCGAGCTCGCGGGCCGCCCGGTCGACCCCGGGAAGCGGACCATCGTGCTGCGGTTCCTGGCCTCGCCGGTGCGCCTGCTCGGCGCCGACAACGTGAGGGCGGTCGAGATCATGCGGAACCGGCTCGAGGCGGACGACGGGGGCGTGCGAGCGGTCGCCACCGGCGAGACCGAGGTGCTCGAGGCGGGCGTCGTGCTCCGTGCCATCGGCTACCACGGGCTTCCGGTGCCGGACCTTCCCTACGACCCAGCCCGTGGCGTCGTGCCGAGTGACGGCGGACGGGTGTGGCCGGGCGTCTACGTCGCGGGGTGGGCCAAGCGCGGACCGAACGGCTTCATCGGCACCAACAAGTCCGACGCCCACGAGACGGTCGAGCGGCTGCTCGACGACCTCGACGGAGGAGAGCTCGCCCGACCGTCCCGCGATGCCGCCGCCATCGCCGCTCTGGTGGGGCGCCGCCAGCCGTCGGCCGTCGACCTTGCGGGCTGGCGCTCCCTCGAGCGCGAGGAGCGGCGTCGCGGCACGGAGCAGGGACGGCCTAGGGTGAAGATCGTGGACATCGACGAGATGCTGCGGGTCGCTCAGCCGCGTGCCCGCCGTCCCTGGCTGCGCAAGGTCCGGGCGTGACGGCCGAGACGGGTGCTCGGGACGGCCGGCAGGCGCGCTGGGACCGGCACAAGGAGGAGCGGCGCCAGCAGATCATCGACGCCGCCATCGCGGTCGTCGAGGACAGCGGTCCGGGCGCAGAGGTCCACGTCCAGCAGATCGCACAGCGGGCCGGGCTGAGTCGCACGGTCGTCTACCGGCACTTCGAGGACCGGGCCGACCTCGACCGGGCGGTCCAGACCAAGGTCCTCGACGGCTTCTGGGCCGAGCTGCTGCCGCAGATCACGTTGGACGGCACCGTCCCGCAGATCATCGAGCGTGCGGTCGGCACCTATGTGCAGTGGGCGGTCGCCCACCCGGCGCTCCACCAGCTCGCCGACCATGACGCGACCGGCAGCGGCCCGCTCGAGGAGGGACTCGACCGGCTGGCGGGCCAGATCGCGCAGGTCGTCCAGGTCGGCGCGGTCGCCCTGGGGGGCGAGCTCACCGCCGAGGACCGCGCCTCGCTCGACCCGCTGGCGCACGGGATCGTCGGAGCGGTCTTCTCCGCGGTCCGGCGCTGGCTCAAGCGGCCCGATCCGCTGCTGACCCCGCAGACACTCGTGGGGCTGGTCAGCCAGACCGTCTGGTTCGGGATCGACGGGCATGCCCGCCGCTTCGGACTCGAGATCGACCCCGAGCGCACGGTCGAGGACATCACCGCCGACGTGGCGGCCGGGCTGATGGAGACCAGCGGCCGGTGAACGAGGACGCCTCGACCCTGCACCAGGACGGCGTGGGCCACTCCGACGCGCTCGACCGCCTGTGGACGCCGTACCGCATGGCCTACATCCGCGGTGAGAGCAAGCCGGCGGACGGCTCGGCAGGGGAGTGTCCCTTCTGCCGGATCCCCTCGTTGGACGACGAGGAGGGGCTCGTCGTCCATCGGGGCGAGCTGGCCTTCGTCGTCCTCAACCTCTACCCCTACTCCGCCGGACACCTGATGGTCTGCCCCTACCGCCACGTCGCGGAGTACGTCGACACCACCGTCGAGGAGGCCGCCGAGATGGCCGCGCTCACGAAGACCGCCATCGGGGTCATCCGGTCGGTCTCGGGCGCGCAGGGGTTCAACATCGGGATGAACCAGGGCACCGCCGGTGGCGCCGGGATCGCCGCCCACCTGCATCAGCACGTCGTGCCGCGCTGGGTGGGGGACAGCAACTTCATGCCCATCATCGGCCACACCAAGACCCTTCCCGAGCTGCTCGGCGAGACCCGCCGCCTCCTCGCCGAGGCGTGGTCGGCGTGACCGCGGGCGGCATGGCCCAGGGCACGAGCGCGGCCGGCACGGGCGCGGCCGGCACGAGGCTGGCCGAGGACGCGCGGCTCGCCGGGGAGCTGGTCCGCGATGCCGGACGGCTGGCGCTGCGGATGCGCGCCGGCGGCATCGAAGCCGAGTCGAAGACGTCCGTCTCCGACGTCGTCACCGCTGCCGACCACGCCGCCGAGGAGCTCATCGTCACGCGTCTGGCGAAGGCGCGTCCCGAGGACGGCGTCCTCGGCGAGGAGGGGTCGGCCGACGGCGGGTCGAGTGGCCGCACGTGGGTGATCGATCCCGTCGACGGCACCTACAACTTCGTCAACGGGCTGACCTGGTGGTGTTCCGCCCTTGCCCTGACCGACGGCGACGACCTGGTCCTGGGGGCGGTCTACCACCCGCACGAGGACGCGCTGTTCGTCGGCGGCCCCGACCTGCCGACCACGCGCAACGGCGAGCCGCTTCCCAGGATCGAGGACCGGTCGCTGGGCGAGTCCTGCCTGACGACGTACCTCCACCCTCCGTTCTACGGCGACGAGGTCGGACGAGCCTTCGGTCGGGTCGTCCGCGGCGTGGCGACGCTGCGGATGCTCGGGTCCGGCTCGATGGACCACACCGCGATCGCGCGTGGACAGCTGCACGTCGCCTGCCAGCACTCGGTGCCGCCGTGGGACCGGCTGCCCGGGGCCGCGCTGGTGCTCGGGGTGGGCGGCGCCCACCGGCGTACGGCGTCCGCGGGCGTGGAGTGGTCGGTCACCGGCGTGCCGAGCGCCGTCGACGCGATCTGCGCGGCGCTGGAGGCCTGAGCGGCACCGGCGGATAGCCTGACGCCACCATGTTGGACAGATTCAAGGCGTTCTGGCAGGGCGTCGTCCTTGCGCCGATCGTCAACCTCCTCATCCGGCTCAACGTCAGCCCTGACGCGGTCACCCTGGTGGGCACCGCCGGCGTCTGCGTGGGCGCGCTCGCGTTCTTCCCACGCGGACACCTGCTGGGCGGCGTCGTCTTCATCACGTGCTTCGTCTTCAGCGACCTCATCGACGGGGCGATGGCACGCAAGACCGGCCGCAGCTCGTCGTTCGGCGCGTTCCTCGACTCCACGCTCGACCGGATCGGCGACGGGGCGATCTTCGGCGGTCTTGCGCTCTACTTCGCGGGTCCGGGCGATGACCGGCTCTACCTGTGGCTGACGATGATCTGCCTGGTGATGGGCTCGGTGACGTCGTACGCGCGGGCTCGGGCCGAGAGCCTCGGCTACACCGCGCAGGTGGGCATCGCCGAGCGGTCCGACCGGCTCGTCGCCATCCTCGTGATGACCGGTCTCGGCGCGCTGCTGGGTCTCCCGATCCTCATGGAGGTCACCATCTGGGCGCTCGCGATCGCCAGCACCGTCACGGTCGCCCAGCGGATCCTGACGGTGCGCAAGCAGGCCCTCGCGGCCGAATAGGGTCATCGCGGCAAAGAGAACTAGCATTTGGTGTATGGAGCTTTCCGACACCGCAGCGGCCCCCACCACCGGCACCACGCGCGTCAAGCGCGGGATGGCTGAGATGCTCAAGGGTGGCGTGATCATGGACGTGGTCACCCCTGAGCAGGCGAAGATCGCCGAGGATGCCGGCGCGGTGGCCGTGATGGCGCTGGAGCGCGTCCCGGCCGACATCCGCGCCCAGGGCGGGGTGTCGCGGATGTCGGACCCGGACATGATCGACGGCATCATCGAGGCCGTCTCGATCCCGGTGATGGCCAAGGCCCGGATCGGTCACTTCGCGGAGGCGCAGGTGCTGCAGTCCCTCGGGGTGGACTACATCGACGAGTCCGAGGTGCTCACGCCCGCGGACTACGCCAACCACATCGACAAGTGGGCCTTCACGGTCCCGTTCGTGTGCGGTGCGACGAACCTGGGTGAGGCGCTGCGCCGGATCACCGAGGGTGCGGCGATGATCCGCTCGAAGGGCGAGGCCGGCACCGGGGACGTCTCCAACGCGGTCACCCACATGCGCACGATCCGCAAGGAGCTGCGCCGGCTGACGGTGCTCTCCGACGACGAGCTGTACGTGGCCGCGAAGGAGCTGCAGGCGCCCTTCGAGCTGGTCAAGGAGGTCGCCGCGGCCGGCAAGCTGCCGGTGGTGCTGTTCACCGCCGGCGGGATCGCCACCCCGGCGGATGCGGCGATGATGATGCAGCTGGGCGCCGAGGGCGTCTTCGTCGGCTCGGGCATCTTCAAGTCCGGCAACCCCGCCCAGCGGGCCGAGGCGATCGTCAAGGCCACGACGTTCTACGACGACCCCGACGTGGTCGCCAAGGTCTCGCGCGGCCTGGGTGAGGCCATGGTCGGCATCAACGTCGACGACATCCCCGTCCCGCATCGCCTCGCCGAGCGGGGCTGGTGAGCGTCGGAGGCGCCGTCCGCATCGGAGTCCTCGCCCTCCAGGGCGACGTCCGCGAGCACGTCGGTGCCCTGGGCGCGCTGGGCGTCGACGCCCTCGCCGTACGCCGCCCCGCAGAGCTCGAGACCATCGACGGTCTCGTGATCCCGGGCGGGGAGTCGACCACGATGGCGAAGCTGGCTCGCACCTTCGACCTGCTCGAGCCGCTGCGGGCCCGGATCAAGGACGGCATGCCGGCCTTCGGCACCTGCGCCGGGATGATCCTGCTCGCCGACCGCATCGTCGACGGCACGGCCGACCAGGAGACGATCGGCGGCCTCGACATCACCGTCCGGCGCAACGCCTTCGGGCGGCAGGTCGACTCGTTCGAGGGCGAGCTCGCCGTCGAGGGGCTCGCCGACCCGGTGCACGCCGTCTTCATCCGCGCGCCGTGGGTGGAGGAGGTCGGGCCGGAGGTCGAGGTGCTCGCGGCTGCTGCGGGCCACCCGGTCGCCGTACGCCAGGGGCGCCTGATGGCCACCAGCTTCCACCCCGAGGTGGAGGGTGACGGACGCATCCACCGGCTCTTCGTCGACGTCGTCCGCTCCGCGGGGTGACGACCGCCGGCTGGGGTGGCCTGGTCGCACGGCGGTAGACTTCACCGGCTGTTCGAGCGACAAGAAGAGGGACTGATGTCTGGCCACTCCAAATGGGCGACCACGAAGCACAAGAAGGCCGCGATCGACGCCAAGCGCGGCAAGCTGTTCGCGAAGCTCATCAAGAGCATCGAGATCGCGGCGAAGATGGGTGGCCCCGACCCGTCCGGCAACCCGACGCTCTACGACGCCATCCAGAAGGCCAAGAAGCAGTCGGTCCCCAACGACAACATCGACCGCGCCGTCAAGCGCGGTGGCGGGCTCGACGGCGGCGGCGTCGCCTACGACACGATCATGTATGAGGTCTACGGCCCCCAGGGCGTCGCCCTCCTGGTCGAGTGCCTGACCGACAACAAGAACCGCGCCGCGATGGAGGTCCGCACCGCGGTGACCCGCAACGGCGGCACGATGGCCGACCCCGGGTCTGTCTCGCGGCTCTTCAACCGCAAGGGCGTCGTGGTGGTGCCGAAGGAGCAGGAGTCGAAGGCCGTGGATGAGGACGCGGTCCTCGAGGCGACCCTCGACGCCGGCGCCGAGGACGTCAGCGACCTGGGCGACTCCTTCCAGGTGCAGTCCGAGGCGACCGACCTCGTCGCCGTTCGCACGGCGCTGCAGGACGCCGGCATCGACTACGACTCCGCCGACGTCGAGTTCGTCGCCAGCATGGACATCCCCGTCGCCGACGCGACGGCCGCGGCGAAGGTGATGCGGCTCGTCGACGTCATCGACGACCTCGACGACGTGCAGAACGTCTTCACCAACGCCGACATCCCTGACGAGGTCCTCGAGGAGATCGACGCCTGACGCGCCGGGCGGGCTGCCTGTTCGACGAACCGTCGCTGGGGCGTGTCGCGGCCGAGCCGGCCGGCGGGACCAGGTAGCCTGCGAACATGTGTTCGACGCAGGAGCTCGGCTGATGCGGGTCCTCGGGATCGACCCCGGTCTCACCCGATGCGGCATGGGCGTCGTCGAGGGGCAGATCGGACGACCTCTCGACCTCGTCGACGTGGGCGTCATCCGCACGACGAGCACGCTGGCCGTCCCCGAGCGGCTGGTGACCATCGAGAAGGGCATCGACGCCTGGATCGAGGAGCACCGGCCCGACGCCGTCGCGGTCGAGCGGATCTTTGCCCGCTCCGACGTCAGCACGATCATGGGCACGGCGCAGGCGAGTGGCCTCGCCATGGTGTGCGCCGCACGCCGAGGCATCCCGGTCGCGCTGCACACCCCCTCGGAGGTCAAGGCCGCCGTCTCCGGCAACGGCCGCGCCGACAAGGCGCAGGTCGGCGCCATGGTGACGCGTCTGCTGAGGCTCGACGCGATGCCCAAGCCGGCCGACGCCGCCGACGCGCTGGCGCTCGCCATCACGCACATCTGGCGGGGCGGTGCCCAGGCCAGGATCGACGCAGCTCTGGCTGCAGCAGGGAGGAACCGATGATCGCCCACGTGCGCGGCACCGTCGCCGCCGTCACCCTCTCGAGCGCGGTCGTGGAGGTCGGCGGCGTCGGGCTCGAGCTGCTGTGCACGCCCGGCACCCTCGCCGGTCTGCGCACCGGACAGGAGGCCACGCTGCCGACGTCGCTGGTGGTGCGTGAGGACTCCTTGACCCTCTTCGGGTTCGCGGACGAGGACGAGAAGTCGACGTTCGAGCTAGTCCAGACCGCCTCCGGGGTCGGGCCCAAGCTGGCCCAGGCGATGGTGGCCGTGCTGACGCCGGACACGCTGCGCGTCGCGGTCTCCACCGACGACGTCAAGACGCTCACGAAGGTGCCGGGGATCGGCCAGAAGGTCGCCCAGCGCATCATCCTCGAGCTCAAGGACCGCTTGGGTGCGCCCCTCGGATCGTCGCGTCCCGCCGCTCCCGTCGTGGCGGCCGCATGGCGCGACCAGGTCCAGGAGGCCCTCCAGGGGCTCGGCTACAACGCGAAGGACGCCGAGCGGGCGGTGGCCGCCGTACCGGATCCGGCCGGCACCCCCAACGTGAGCGCCTTGCTCCGGACGGCCCTGCAGGGCCTCAGCAAGGCGTAGCGGATGGCGTTCGGAGAGAACGAGCTGGACGCCGCGGAGTCGGCCCACCTGCAGCGACTCACCGCGGCGGAGGCCGAGGGTGACGAGCGGGCGGTCGAGGCGGCGCTGCGTCCGCGCACCCTCGACGAGGTCGTCGGCCAGACGCGCGTGCGGGAGCAGCTCGGTCTGGTCCTCGAGGCGGCGCGCCAGCGGGGGCGAGCCCCCGACCACGTCCTGCTGAGCGGTCCTCCGGGGCTCGGCAAGACGACGCTCGCGATGATCATCGCCGCCGAGATGGGCACGCCGCTGCGGCTCACCTCCGGGCCAGCCATCACCCACGCCGGCGATCTCGCCTCCATCCTCTCCGGGATGAACGAGGGCGACGTGCTCTTCGTCGACGAGATCCACCGGATGTCGCGGCCGGCGGAGGAGATGCTCTACATGGCGATGGAGGACTTCCGGGTCGACGTCGTCATCGGCAAGGGGCCGGGCGCCACGTCGATCCCGCTCGAGATCCCACCCTTCACGCTGGTGGGCGCCACGACCCGCGCGGGGCTGCTGCCTGGTCCCCTGCGGGACCGGTTCGGGTTCACCGGCCACCTCGAGTTCTACGAGCCGCACGAGCTCGACCTCATCGTGCACCGCTCCGCCGGGCTCCTGGGCGTCGAGCTGACCGACGCGGGCTCCTCCGAGATCGCGTCGCGATCCCGGGGCACGCCGCGCATCGCCAACCGCCTCCTGCGCCGGGTCCGCGACTTCGCCCAGGTGCGCGCCGACGGCGTCGTCACGCTCGACGTCGCCAACAGCGCCCTCGACCTCTACGAGGTGGACGCGCTCGGGCTGGACCGCCTCGACCGAGCCGTCATCGACGTCCTGTGCCGTCGGTTCGGCGGGGGTCCCGTCGGCGTCTCGACGCTGGCGGTCGCGGTCGGGGAGGAGCGGGAGACGGTCGAGGAGGTCGCGGAGCCGTTCCTCGTCCGCAACGGCTTCCTCGCGCGTACTCCGCGTGGGCGGATCGCCACCCCGGCCGCCTGGGCACACCTCGGGCTCACCGCGCCGGCACCCCTGCCCGGCCAGGAGCCGCTCTTCGAGGAGTGAGGACGGGGCGCCCATGAAGCGATCACGACGCTCCCATGGCCGGCTGGCGACGCTCCGGTGGCCCTCCGGTGACGCTCTGGGTGACGCTCGCGTACGGCGCCGTGAGCGTGCCGCGGCCCAGATGCGCGGATTCACGACGCACACCGGGCGCGCGGCTAGACTTGCGCGTCGGCCGACGCCTGTCGGCTGTGCCCCGTTGTCAGCTGGAGAGAAGCTCTCGTGTCCTCACTCGGCCCGATCGTGCCGTTCGTGCTCATCCTGGCCGTCTTCTGGCTGCTGATCCTGCGTCCCCAGCAGCGTCGGCAGCGGGAACTTCGCACCCTGCAGTCCGCGTTGACAACGGGGAGTGACGTGATGCTCAGCTCAGGCATCTACGGCACTGTCACGAGCACGTCCGACGACCACCTCCTGGTCGACATCGCGCCTGGCGTGACCGTCAAGGTCGCCCGCGGTGCGATCGCCCAGGTCCTCACCAGACCAGAGCCGGAAGACGACGACACCGAGGTCGCCGGCTCAGAGGAGAACTAAGACCATGGCACGCAAGACGCCCAGGCCAGGGCGCACCCTCGCGGTGTTCTTCGTGGCGCTGGCGATCGCCTACGGCCTCGTCGCCCTGGGCGGCAGCTGGAAGCCCGAGCTCGGCCTGGACCTGCAGGGCGGCACCCGGATCACGCTGGTGGCCGCCGGTCATCCGAGCAAGCAGAACCTGGACGAGGCGCGCAGCATCATCGACCAGCGCGTCAACGGGTCCGGCGTCGCCGAGGCGAGCGTGACGACGCAGGGCAGCAACCTGATCGTCGTCGAGATCCCCGGCAAGAACAGCGAGGACCTCGTCAACACGGTCGCGCGGCAGGCGCAGATGCGCTTCCGGCTCGTCGCCTGTGACGCCGGCTCGGCATGTGGATCGGCGAGCCCGTCGTCCGGCACGCCCGGCCTGACGTCGCCCTCGGGGGCGACGTCCCCGAGTGCCGCGGCCCCGAGCTCCGCCGCCAAGCGCGCGCCCGTCGGCTTCGCGAAGGCCGACTCGACGCCGTCGGCGAGCGCGTCCCCGAGTGCGACGCCCACCTCGTCGGCGTCCGCCTCGGCGAGCAGCTCCGCCAAGCCGAAGTCCTCCTCGTCGACCTTCAACGACGCCGTCGCCTTCATGAACAACCCGCCGGCCGACTGGACGCAGAAGTTCAACGACTACCAGTGCCCGACCACGGCGGCTGACATCAAGGACGACCCGAACCAGCCGCTGGTCACCTGCAACGCCGACGGCACCGAGAAGTTCCTGCTCTCGCCGGCGATCATCGAGGGCACCGACCTGACCGGCGCGAGCTACGGAATCCCGCAGAACGCCGTCAACTACGTCGTCACCCTCGACTTCAACGGCCACGGCCGCGGGATCTTCGCCGACGCCACCCAGAAGATCGCCGGCACGGGGCAGCGGTTCGCCATCGTCCTGGACGGACAGGTCCTCTCGGCGCCGACCGCCGAGAGCCGGATCAGCGGCAGCGCCCAGATCACCGGCGACTTCACCCAGGCCGAGGCGAAGAGCCTGGCCACGAGCCTGAAGTACGGGTCGCTGCCGATCGCGTTCGAGAAGAGCGGCACGTCCGTCGAGGTCATCGGGCCGACCCTGGCCGGCAACCAGCTGAGCGCGGGGCTGACGGCCGGCGCAATCGGTCTGGCCCTGGTGATGATCTACTGCCTCTTCTACTACCGCGGCCTGGGCATCGTGGTGTTCTCCTCGCTGTCGTTCGCCGCCGCGTGGACCTACGCGATGGTGCTGCTGCTCAGCAACACCGCCGGCTTCGTGCTGACCCTGCCCGGCATCGCGGGTCTGATCATCGCGGTGGGCATCACCGCCGACTCGTTCGTCATCTTCTTCGAGCGCATCCGTGATGAGATGCGCGAGGGGAGGTCGATGCGGGTGGCCGTCGAGACCGGGTGGGTGCGCGCCAAGCACACGCGCATCGGGGCCAGCATCGTCTCGCTGATGTCCGCCCTGATCCTCTACATCTTCGCGACCGGCGTCGTGAAGGGCTTCGGCTTCGCGCTGGGCCTCTCCACGATCATCGACCTGGCGGTCCTGTTCTGGTTCACCAAGCCGCTGGTCTCCTGGTTCGCGCGCTTCCGATTCTTCAACGCCGGCGGCAAGCTGTCCGGGCTCAGCCCCGAGACGCTGGGCACCGATGAACAACGCGCCCCTGTCGTCGTGGGAGGTAAGGCCTGATGGGCAAGTTCTCCAGGCTCGGCAACGAGCTCTACACCGGCCGTCGCTCGATCGACTTCGTCGGCAAGCGGCCACTGTGGTACTCGATCTCCGGCGGCATCGTGCTCGCCGCGCTGCTGGTCATCATCTTCAACGGCTTCAACTTCGGCGTCGAGTTCACCGGCGGCACGGAGTACCGCATCAACGGGCTCAGCTCCTCACAGGCGACCCAGAGCACGGCCGACCAGCTCCGTCAGAACATCGTCGACGCCAACATCAAGGGCGCCGCGGAGCCGACGGTGTCGACCTCGGGCAGCGACGGCCTCACGATCCAGACCGAGGAGCTCGGCGCGACCGGCAACAAGCAGATGATGGACGTCATCGAGTCCACCGTCACGATCACCGATGCGGGCCAGCAGATCTCGCCGTCCTCGATCGGCGCCAGCTGGGGCAAGGAGGTCGCCCAGCGTGCGATCCTGGGCGTCTGCGTCTTCCTCGTGCTGGTGATGCTCTTCATCGGGCTCTACTTCCGCGAGTGGAAGATGTCCTTGGCCGCCCTCGCTGCACTGTTCCACGACATCGTGATCACGATGGGCGTCTACTCGCTTTCCGGCTTCTCGGTGACTCCGTCTGCGGTGACGGGTCTGCTGGCGATCCTCGGCTTCTCCCTGTACGACACCGTCGTGGTCTTCGACAAGATCCGGGAGAACACCCGGAACCTGCGCGAGTCGCGGACGACGTACGCCGAGGCGGCCAACCTGGCCGTCAACCAGACCCTCGTCCGGTCGATCAACACCGGCATCATCGCACTCATCCCGATCGGCGCGATCCTCTACGTCAGCGCCGTGCAGCTCGGCGCCAGTTCGCTGAAGGACCTCGCGCTCGCACAGTTCGTCGGCATGGCAGCCGGCGTCTTCTCCTCGGTCTGGGTTGCCCCACGCATCCTGGTGCACCTGAAGTCGAACGAGTCCGAGGTCAAGCTCGCCGAGAAGCGGGCGAGGGCGCGGGCACGTGCGCAGGCGGACCGCTACGCATCCGTCCCGTCGTTCACCGAGGACATGCCGGTCTCCGGGGAGCCGGGCGAGGCCCGTGGGGCCCCTGAGCTGGACGACGACATCGAGCTCGACGTCGAGCCCGTCCAGTCGGGTCGACGTCCCGACACCACCGCGACCCGCCTCGGCCAGGGTCGGATCGCGCCGCCCGCGCGCGGCCCGATCCGTCCGAGCGGCGCCTCCGGACGGCAGCAGCCGACGCGTCAGTCCCGCTCGCAGCGGGGCAAGAAGTCGTGACCGCGGCCCTGACCTCGGCGCTCGCAGAGCTGATCAGGGACGTTCCGGACTACCCGTCCGCGGGCATCCTGTTCAAGGACATCACGCCGCTCCTGGCCGACCACGACACCTTCACGGCCACCGTGCAGGCGCTCGCCGACGCCGGCCGCGACGAGACCGGCGCGACGACAGTCGACAAGGTGCTCGGCATGGAGGCGCGCGGGTTCATCCTGGCCGCCCCGGTGGCGCTCGCACTCGGCGCCGGCTTCGTGCCGGTCCGCAAGGCCGGCAAGCTGCCGCGGGCGACGTACGCGGTCTCCTATGCCCTCGAGTACGGCGAGGCGACGCTCGAGATCCACACCGACGCCGTCCGGCCCGGCGAGCGCGTCCTGCTCGTCGACGACGTGCTCGCCACCGGCGGCACCGTCGCGGCCACGCGTGAGCTGGTCGAGCGCAGTGGTGGCACGGTTGCGGGAGTCGCCGTCCTGATGGAGCTCTCGGCGTTGCCCGGGCGTGACGCGGTGGGCTCGCTGCCGCTGACGTCGCTCTTGGCGGTCTGAGGCGGCCGACTCGCCCCTCGGTCCGACCCTGCACCACTAGACTGTGCCAATGACCGAGAAGCCCACCGTGGCAGCGCCCCGCGAGAGCGCGAGCCAGGCGCGCGGTGGCGGTCAGCAGCCGACGCCGCCGCCACCGCCGTCGGGGCGCAGCATGCGTGCCCGGCTCGCCCGGATGGGTCAGCGCAACACGGTCGGCAACCCCGTGCTCGAGCCGTTGTTCCGTGCGGTGCGGACCAACCACCCCAAGGCCGACCTGGCGCTCCTCGAGCGCGCCTACGCCACCGCCGAGCGGATGCATGAGGGCCAGCTGCGCAAGAGCGGCGACCCCTACATCACCCATCCGCTGGCGGTCACCACCATCCTCGCCGAGCTGGGCATGACCGAGCCCACGCTCGTCGCAGCGCTGCTCCACGACACGGTCGAGGACACGGCGTACACGCTGGAGGCGCTGACCAAGGACTTCGGCGCGGAGGTCGCGCGGCTCGTCGACGGCGTCACCAAGCTCGACAAGGTGCAGTACGGCGACTCGGCGCAGTCCGAGACGATCCGCAAGATGATCGTGGCGATGTCAAAGGACATCCGCGTCCTGGTCATCAAGCTCGCCGACCGGCTGCACAACATGCGCACGCTGCGCTACGTGCCCGTGAAGTCGCAGGAGCGCAGCGCGCGCGAGACCCTCGACATCTATGCTCCGCTGGCCCACCGGCTCGGCATGAACACGATCAAGTGGGAGCTCGAGGACCTCGCCTTCGCGACCCTGCACCCGAAGATCTACGACGAGATCGTGCGCCTCGTGGCCGAGCGCGCGCCGTCGCGCGACCAGTTCCTCGCCCAGGTGATCAGCCAGGTCGAGAACGACCTGCGCGAGGCCAAGATCAAGGCGACGGTGACCGGTCGCCCCAAGCACTACTACTCGATCTACCAGAAGATGATCGTCGGCGGGAAGGACTTCACCGACATCTACGACCTGGTCGGCATCCGGATCCTGGTGGCGGAGGACCGCGACTGCTACTCCGTCCTCGGCGTCCTGCACTCGCGCTGGAACCCCGTGCTCGGCCGGTTCAAGGACTACATCTCGCTGCCGAAGTTCAACATGTACCAGTCGCTTCACACGACCGTCATCGGCCCCCAGGGCAAGCCGGTGGAGATGCAGATCCGCACGTTCGCGATGCACCGTCGCGCGGAGTACGGCGTCGCGGCGCACTGGAAGTACAAGGAGGACGGCCGCAACGGCGTCGACACCGACCAGCAGGGCGACCTCGACGACATGGGCTGGGTCCGCCAGCTCATGGACTGGCAGTCCGAGGTCGAGGACCCGGGGGAGTTCCTGGAGTCGCTGCGGTTCGAGATGAACCGCACCGAGGTCTACGTCTTCACTCCGCGCGGCGATGTCATCGCCTTGCCCTCCGGCGCCACCCCGGTCGACTTCGCGTACGCCGTCCACACCGAGGTCGGCCACCACACCATCGGCGCTCGCGTCAACGGCCGGCTCGTGCCCCTGGAGTCGACGCTCGACAACGGCGACGTCGTGGAGGTCTTCACCTCGAAGTCGCCGACGGCCGGTCCCTCGCAGGACTGGCTGGGCTTCGTCAAGAGCAACCGCGCCCGGTCCAAGATCCGCGCCTGGTTCACCAAGGAGCGGCGCGAGGAGGCGATCGAGAAGGGCCAGGAGCAGATCGCCAAGCTCATGCGCAAGGAGGGCCTGCCCCTCAAGCGGCTGATGTCGCACGAGTCGCTGACGCTGGCCGCCCGGCACTTCAACATCGCCGACGTCGACGCGCTCTACGCGGCCGTGGGGGAGGGGAACCTCTCCGCACAGGCGGTCGTGCGTCGCGTCATCGAGGAGCACGGCGGCCGCGACGGGGCGCAGGAGGACCTGGCAGAGGCCGTCACCATCACCACCCGGCGCAACCGGCCGACGACGTCGCGCAGCGCCGACGCCGGCGTACTCGTCAAGGGCCAGCCGGACGTCTGGACGAAGCTGGCCAAGTGCTGCACCCCCGTCCCGGGCGACGCGATCATCGGCTTCGTCACCAAGGGCGGCGGGGTGTCGGTGCACCGGGCTGACTGCACGAACGCCGCCTCGCTCAAGAGTCAGCCGGAGCGCCTCCTCGACGTCGAGTGGGACTCGGGTGCGAACTCGACCTACCTGGTCAACATCCAGGTCGAGGCGCTGGACCGCTCACGGCTGCTCTCCGACATCACCATGGCGATCTCCGACTCCCACGTGAACATCCTCTCCGCCCAGCTGAGCACGACCCGCGATCGGGTCGCCAAGAGCCGCTTCACCTTCGAGATGGCCGACGCCAAGCACCTCGACCAGGTGCTCAAGTCCGTCCGCTCAGTGCCCGGCGTCTTCGACGCCTACCGCGTCACGAGCTGACGCCGCCCGTTTGGCGAGCGTATCGAGACTGGTTCGTTGGTCGAGTAGGGAGCGCCAGCGAGCGTATCGAGACTGGTTCGTTGGTCGAGTAGCGAGCGCCAGCGAGCGTATCGAGACCCACGTCGGACTCCTGTGGACGACGCGCCCGCGTCGGTCGGGCATTCGGCGACACTCAAGGCATGCCGTTCGCCTACATCCTGCTCTGCGCTGACGGGTCGTACTACGTCGGCAGCACCCGCGACCTTGAGCGACGCCTCTGGGAACATCAGTCGGGCGTGGGCGCGCGATACACGCGCACGCGGCTGCCCGTGGAACTCGTGTGGCAGGCCGAGTACGAGCACATCGGTGATGCGTTCGCCTGGGAGAAGCGGATCCAGGGCTGGTCCCGCGTGAAGCGTGAAGCGCTGATCCGCGGCGACTTCGACGCGTTACCTCAGCTTGCCAAGAAGGACTTCAGGAAGAGGCGTTCAGGGTAGGGAGCGATGCGCGTGGGTCTCGATACGCTCGCTACTCGACCAGCGACATCCGGGTGGGTCTCGATACGCTCGCTGGCGCTCGCTACTCGACCAGCGGACACACCGCTCGCTACTCGACCAAGGGGCACGCGCCGGTCAGCTGAAGTCGGCGCTGGCCCGGCGGGCCATCTCCAGGAACTGCTTGCGCGACTCCAGGTTTTCCTCCAGGGAGGAGACCTTCTTGGCGTCGCCGACGGCGCGGGCCTTGTCGAGGTCGGCCTCGACCTGCGCGATGGCGGCCTCGAGCTTGGTGATCATGTCGTCGGCGCGCGCGGACTTCTCAGGGTCCGACTTGCGCCACTGCTCGTCCTCGACCGACTTGATCTCCTGCTCGACGCGGCGCATGCGGCCCTCGAGGTCACGGATCCGGTCGCGCGGCACCTTGCCGGCGGCGTCCCAGCGGTCGGCGAGGTCACGGAAGGCGGCCTTGGCGGCGGCGAGGTCCTGGACGGGCAGGAGCGCCTCGGCCTCGACGAGCAGCTGCTCCTTGACCTCGGCGTTCGCGGCGAACTCGGCGTCGACCGCGGCGTTGGCGGCGTCACGGGCACCGAAGAACGTGTCCTGCGCGGCACGGAACCGCTTCCAGAGCGCGTCGTCGACGTCCTTGGGCGCCGGGCCAGCCGCCTTCCAGCGCTGCATGAGGTCGCGGTAGCGACCGGCGGTCGGGCCCCACTCGGTCGACTCGCTCAGCGCCTCGGCCTCGACGACGAGCTTCTCCTTGACCGCCCGGGCGCCCTCGCGCTTCTCGTTGAGCTCGGCGAAGTGCGCCTTGCGGCGACGGGTGTACGACGTCCGCGCGGTCGAGAACCGCTTCCAGAGGGCCTCGTCGCCCGCCCGGTCGATGCGGGGCAGCACCTTCCACTGCTCGAGCAGGTCGCGCAGCCGGTTGGCGCCGTTGCGCCAGTCGTTGCCCTGCGCGAGTGCCTCGGCCTCGGCGACGATGCGCTCCTTCTCGCCGCGCGCCTCCTCGGCGCGGGCGGCGCGCTCGGCCTTCCGAGCCTCACGCTGGGTCGCGATCACCGGGGTCAGCGCGTCGAGGCGAGCGCTGAGGGAGGCCAGATCGCCCACGGCATGGGCCTCGGCCACCTTCGTGCGCACGAGCTTGACGGCCTCGGTGGCCTCTTCCGGGCTCGCCTTGGCGGTGTGGACCCGACGCTCGAGCTGTTCGACCTCGAAGGCGAGCTGGTCGAAGCGGTCGGTGAAGAGGGCCAGTGCCTCTTCCGCCGACCCGTCGGGATACTGGCCGACCCAGCGTTCGCCGTCCGCGGCCGTCACGTAGACGTTCCCCTCGGCGTCGACCCGGCCCCACTCGTTGCTCGTCACTGGTGATCCCTGTCCGATCATCGTCGTCACACTGCTCCGGGCGTGCTCGTGACGAGTGCCCGGCCAGGCGCCCATCGTAGTCAGAGATCGTGCTGAGCGGCCTCGCCCCACCGATGAGGCACACGATCCGCGCCCTCGATAGGGTTGTTCGGTGTTGATCGCAGGCTTCCCCGCCGGTCCGTGGGGCACCAACTGCTACGTCGTGGCGACCGGAGCCGGCAGCGAGTGCGTCGTGATCGACCCGGGCAAGGACGCCGCGCCCGGTGTCGCCGACGTGGTCCGCGAGCACCGGCTCAAGCCGGTCGCGGTCCTCGTGACGCACGGCCACATCGACCACATGTGGAGTGTCGCGCCGGTCGCCGGGACCTATGACGCCACGGCGTGGATCCACCCGGCGGACCGTCACCTCCTCTCCGACCCGATGGCGGGCATGAGCCGGGAGTCGACGCAGATGCTGCTCGGCGGCGACTACAGCTGGGCCGAGCCCGACGACGTCCGTGAGCTCGGCGACGGCCAGGCGCTCGAGCTGGCCGGCCTGAGCTTCGTCGTCGACCACACGCCGGGCCATACCCAGGGGTCGGTCATCTTCCGCACGCCCTACACCGGCGACGACGTCTCCGAGGTCATGTTCTCCGGCGACCTGCTCTTCGCAGGCTCGATCGGGCGGACCGACCTCCCGGGCGGTGACCACCCCACGATGCTGCGCAGCCTCACGACCAAGGTGCTGCCGCTGGCCGACGACATCGTCGTGCTCCCCGGGCACGGCGAGCAGACCTCGATCGGCCGCGAGCGCGCCACCAACCCCTTCCTCCTGGACCTGATCGCCACATGACGAACGACAAGATCGCCGCCCCGAAGGGTGTGCCCGAGTATCTCCCGCCCGTCTCCGCCTCCTGGCTCGCCATCAAGGACACCCTCGCCAAGCAGGCCGCGCTCGCCGGCTACGGCTACATCGAGCTCCCGGTGTTCGAGGAGACCAGCCTCTACGTGCGAGGCGTGGGGGAGTCCACCGACGTCGTCTCCAAGGAGATGTACACCTTCACCGACCGCGGCGGCCGCTCGCTCACGCTGCGCCCCGAGGGGACGGCCGGGGTCATCCGCTCGGTGATCGAGCACAGCCTCGACCGCGGCCAGCTGCCGGTGAAGCTCTGGTACGCCGGCCCCTTCTTCCGCGCCGAGCGCCCCCAGCACGGTCGCTACCGCCAGCTGCAGCAGTTCGGCGTCGAGGCGATCGGCTCCGACGACCCGGCACTCGACGCCGAGGTCATCCGCATCGCCGATGACGGCTACCGCGAGCTGGGCCTCACCGGCTACCGCCTGGAGATCACCAGCCTCGGCTGCGCCGACTGCCGGCCGGCGTACCGCGAGAAGCTCGTCGCCTTCCTCGACGGCCTCGACCTCGACGAGCCGACCCGCGAGCGCGCGAGGATCAACCCGCTGCGCGTCCTCGACGACAAGCGCCCGGAGGTGATCGAGCAGCTGGCCGACGCGCCGCTGATGATCGACCACCTCGACGAGGCGTGCGCGGAGCACTTCGCGGCCGTCCGGGCGCTGCTCGACGCCAACGGCACGGCGTACGTCGTCAACCCGCGGATGGTGCGCGGCCTCGACTACTACACGCGCACCACGTTCGAGTTCGTCCACGACGGCCTCGGCGCGCAGTCCGGCATCGGCGGCGGGGGCCGGTACGACGGCCTGATGGCCGAGCTCGGCGGTCAGGAGCTGTCCGGGATCGGCTTCGGCCTGGGCCTGGACCGCATCCTGCTGGCGTGCCAGGCCGAGGGGCTCACGCCTGGCCCCACGACCGCCCTCGACGTGTACGTCGTCCCGCTCGGGGCCGCTCGCCAGACGGCCGCGCTCCTCGTCGCCGAGCTGCGGCGCGCGGGTCTGCGCACCGACCAGGGCTTCGGCGAGCGCGGGCTGAAGGGCGCCATGAAGGCGGCCGACCGGTCCGGCGCACCGCTCGTCGTCGTGCTCGGTGAGCGCGACCTCGAGGCGGGCGTCGCGCAGGTGAAGTCCATGGACACCGGCGACCAGGTCCCGGTTCCCTTGGGTGAGCTCGCGACATACCTGAGCAACGTGGCGGTCTCGACAGGCTCGACCAACGAAACGAAGAAGGAGCAACACCAGTGATCCGCACACACGATGCCGGCGCTCTGCGCGCCGAGCAGGTCGGGCAGACCGTCACCCTGGCAGGGTGGGTGGCCCGCCGGCGCGATCACGGGGGCGTGACCTTCATCGACCTGCGCGACGCCAGCGGCGTGGTCCAGGTCGTCATCCGCGACGAGGAGTCGGCGCACTCGCTGCGCAACGAGTTCTGTCTGAGGGTCGTCGGCGAGGTCGTCGCCCGCTCCGAGGGCAACGTCAACCCGCACCTGGCCACCGGTGAGGTCGAGGTCGTCGTCAGCGAGCTGGAGGTGCTCAACCCGTCGGCGCCCCTGCCGTTCCCCATCGATGAGGCTGCCTCACACGGGGGTGAGGTCGGCGAGGAGGCCCGCCTCAAGTACCGCTACCTCGACCTGCGCCGCAGCGGCCCGGCTGAGGCGATCCGCTTGCGCAGCAAGGTCAACAAGGCCGCGCGCGACGCCCTCGACGCCCACGGCTTCGTCGAGGTGGAGACGCCAACGCTGACGCGCAGCACCCCCGAGGGCGCCCGCGACTTCCTGGTGCCGGCGCGTCTGCACCCCGGCAGCTGGTATGCCCTGCCGCAGAGCCCCCAGCTGTTCAAGCAGCTGCTCATGGTCGGCGGTCTCGAGCGCTACTACCAGATCGCGCGGTGCTACCGCGACGAGGACTTCCGCGCCGACCGGCAGCCCGAGTTCACCCAGCTCGACATCGAGATGAGCTTCGTGGACCAGGAGGACGTCATCGCGCTGATGGAGGACGTCCTGGCGGCCATGTGGGCGACGATCGGGCAGGAGATCCCGCGCCCGCTCCCGCGGATGACCTATGCCGACGCCATGCGGCGCTACGGCTCGGACAAGCCGGACCTGCGGATGGGCCTGCAGCTCGTCGAGCTCACCGACTACTTCAAGGACACGACGTTCCGCGTCTTCCAGGCCGAGTACGTCGGCGCGGTCGTCATGCCCGGGGGAGCGAGCCAGCCCCGCAAGCAGCTCGACGCCTGGCAGGACTGGGCCAAGCAGCGCGGCGCGCGCGGGCTGGCCTACGTGCTGGTGGGCGAGGACGGGACCCTCGGCGGCCCGGTGGCCAAGAACCTCTCCGAGGCGGAGCAGGCGGGCCTGGCCGAGCACGCCGGCGCGAAGCCGGGCGACTGCATCTTCTTCGCCGCCGGGGCCACCAAGTCGAGCCGGGCGCTCCTCGGGGCCGCGCGCCTCGAGATCGGTCGCCGCTGCGGCCTCATCGACGAGGACGCGTTCGCCTTCACCTGGGTCGTCGACGCCCCGATGTTCGAGCCCGCCGCCGAGGCGGTCGCGAGCGGTGACGTCGCCGTCGGCGCCGGCGCCTGGACGGCCGTGCACCACGCGTTCACGGGGCCCAAGCCTGAGTTCCTCGGCACCTTCGACACCGACCCCGGCAGCGCGCTGGCCTACGCCTACGACATCGTCTGCAACGGCAGCGAGCTCGGCGGTGGGTCGATCCGTATCCACCGCGAGGACGTGCAGAAGCGCGTCTTCAACGTGATGGGGATCAGCGACGAGGAGGCGCAGGAGAAGTTCGGCTTCCTGTTGGAGGCGTTCAAGTACGGCGCCCCGCCGCACGGCGGCATCGCGCTCGGGCTCGACCGCGTCGTCGCGATGCTCGCCCGGGTGGACTCCATCCGGGAGGTGATCGCCTTCCCGAAGTCCGGTGGCGGATACGACCCGCTCACCGCTGCCCCTGCGCCGATCACGCCCCAGCAGCGCAAGGAGGCCGGTGTGGACGCCGTTCCGGCGGAGGATCTCCCCGTCGACGCCTGATCCGCCGTACGTGTGGCGAACCCATCTTGACCAGATCGTTACGCGTCAGTGATCGAAGACACGCTGCTACGCGCCTAGAGTCACCAGCGGCGCCACACCACGGGCGCCCGACGGGTGCGGCCCGGAAGAAGGCTGCGCTACCTCCGTCGTGAAGAACGGACACGAGGTGACATGACCACCACGCCGGTGAGCAACCTGGAGAGCGAGCACCTGCCCGATCCGACCGGTCATGTCGACCTGTCGACGACGGCGACGATCGCGGGCAAGTCCCCGACCAGGCTGGCGTACGAGCGGTTCCGCAAGGACAAGCTGTCCATGGTGTCGTTCTTCATCGTGGCGCTCTACGTGCTGGCGGCCATCTCGGCGCCCATCCTCGTCAAGCTCGGCGTGCTGGACCCGACCAGCTTCCACCAGGACCTGCTCAACCCGTTCACGCTGCCGAAGGGCAAGTTCGGCGGCATGAGCTGGGACCACCCGTTCGGCGTCGAGCCCGGCACCGGTCGCGACGTGCTCTCCCGCGTGTGGCTCGGCACGACGCTGTCCCTCACGCTCTCGCTCATCGCCAGCGCCCTGGCGATGCTGATCGGCACCACGCTGGGCATCATCGCGGGCTTCACCGGTGGCTGGCTCGACGGCGCCATCGGCCGGTTCATCGACCTGACGCTGTCGTTCCCGCAGACCCTGATGCTGCTGGCCCTGTCGGCGCCGATGTATGCGTTCATCACGCAGAGCCTGCACGTGCCGTCCGGCGACTGGGGCTGGTCGACGTACGTCGTGGTCTTCCTCGCCCTCTTCGGCTGGCCGACGATCGCCCGCCTCATCCGCGGCCAGGTCCTCTCGGTCCGCGAGCGTGACTTCATCGACGCCGCCAAGCTCTTCGGGGCGTCGCGCCGCCGGATGTACTTCAAGGAGATCCTGCCCAACCTGTGGGCTCCGCTGCTGGTGAGCTTCACGCTGACGCTCCCGGCCTACATCTCCGCGGAGGCGGCGCTCAGCTACCTCGGCGTCAGCATCAAGCCGCCCACCCCGACACTCGGCAACGTGCTGCGGGACTCGTTGAACTACGCCCAGTTCGACTTCGTCTACTTCTTCGCTCCCGCCTTCGCCATCGCGCTCATCGTCGTCTCCTTCAACCTGTTCGGAGACGGCCTGCGCGACGCGCTCGACCCGAAGACCAACCGCTAGTCCCAGTCTTCGACGGCAGGGCGCCGTCGAATGTGCCGCCGCACCAGGCGCGTCACACATCCAAGGAGAAGCAATGGCCAACAATCGAAAGCGGCTGCTTGCGGCGGCTGCGGCGACTGCCATGGCGCTCGCCCTCGCCGCGTGCGGTGGCGGCAGCGACGGCGGGAGCAAGAACAGCTCGTCGTCGTCGAGTGGAAGCGGCAAGGCGGGCGGCACGCTCACCTACTACTTCGCGACGCCGCTCGGTCACACCGACCCGCAGCGAACCTATGTCGGTGTTGACATCATCAACTTCACCCGCACCATCTACCGGCAGCTGGTCACCTATCCCGTCTCCACCGACCCGAAGAAGGGTCTGACCCCGGTTCCCGACCTGGCCACCGACACCGGTCGGGCCTCCGACGGCTCGAAGACCTGGCAGTTCACGCTCAAGGACGGCGTGAAGTGGCAGGACGGCAAGCCGATCACGTGTGAGGACCTCAAGTACGGCGCGTCGCGGGTCTTCGCCAACGACGTGCTCACCGGTGGCCCGAGCTACCTGTTGGCCTACCTCGACATCCCCACCGCCCCTGACGGCTCCCCGACCTACAAGGGCCCGTACACCAAGGCCGGCCAGGCCGACTTCGACAAGGCGGTCACCTGCGACGGCAAGACGATCACCTACCACTTCAAGGAGCCGTGGCCGGACTTCCCGTACGCCATCGCCTCGCTCCACATGATGGACCCCTACCGGCAGGACCAGGACAAGGGCAACGCGTCCAACTTCTCCATCTTCTCCAACGGCCCGTACATGCTGCAGGGGACCTGGGACGAGAACAAGGGCGGGACACTGGTTCGCAACCCGAACTACGACCCGAGCACGGACTCCAAGGAGATCCGCCAGGCGCTCCCGGACAAGATCGTGATGGACATCGGCAAGACTCCGGAGACCATCGCCGACCTGCTGATCCAGGACAGCCCGGAGGCCCAGGCCGCGATCACCCGCAACCGCATCCAGCCGCAGTACATCGCGCAGGCCTCCGGCCTCGGTGACCGCTACGAGAACGTCAACACCCCGTACGTCGACTACCTGGTCCCGAACGTCAAGCGTCTCTCGCTCCCGGTCCGCCAGGCCCTGGCCGAGTCGACCGACATCAACGGCTGGATCACCGCCGGTGGTGGCGAGAAGTTCTACAAGCCGGCCGACTCGATCGTCTCCCCGACGGTCCCCGGCTACCAGGCGCTCGACCAGTTCAAGAACATGGGCGCGGGCGACCCGGCGAAGGCCAAGGCGACGCTGCAGGCGGCGGGCGTGAAGATGCCCTACCCGATCACCTTCACCTTCGACGGCTCCTCGCAGACCGGCCAGAAGCAGGCGGCCGCGCTGAAGGAGACCTGGGACAAGGCGGGCTTCAACGTCACGCTCAACCCGCTCGTCGACGCCTACTACCCGACCATCCAGGACCCGAACTCGAAGTCGGACATCACCTGGGCCGGTTGGGGTGCTGACTGGCCGTCGGCCATCACGGTCACGCCGCCGCTGTTCGACAGCCGGGTCAACCTGACGAAGAGCTCGAACAACTCCGACTACGGCAACTACAAGAGCGATGCGTTCAACAAGCTCGTCGACCAGGCGCGCTCGTCCGCGTCGCTTCAGGACCAGACGAAGTACCTGCAGCAGGCCGACGAGGTCCTGGGCAAGGACTACGCCTACATCCCGCTCGAGCAGTCGCTCTTCAACTGGGTGCACGGCTCGAAGATCACCGGCTTCGAGGTGACGCCTTCGTCGAACGGCTACCCGGACCTGGGTGCGATCGGCGTCAAGCAGTGAGGCCGACGGCACCAGCCGTCCTCACTCCATAGCAGTACCCGGCGGGGGCCGTCTCGGCCCCCGCCCGACCCGGCCGGGTGGACGTACTGGCGTCCACCCGGCCTTGGGTGAGAGCCTGATCGCGTGGCAGTGGCACGCGGCCAGGCACCTGCCCATCCAGAATCAGACGATCTCGACCTCGAGGTGATCCACCCATGCTGGCCTACGTCATCCGCCGAATCTTCATCGGCGTGATCATGCTCCTGGCGATGAGCCTGGTGACGTTCGTGCTCTTCTTCGCCTCGCCCGTCGACCCCGCGCAGTTCGCCTGTGGCAAGAACTGCTCCCCTTCGCAGCGTGAGCAGGCCCGCAAGGCCCTGGGCTACCCGCCCCGCAACGCCGGGGTGTGGGAGAGCAACGTCAAGGGCCCGTTCAAGCTCTGGACCGACTTCACCAAGGGCCTCGTGGCGGGCCGCGACTTCCCGGCCGACGAGAAGATGCGCGAGGCGGCTCCCTCGCAGGTCGTGCACTGCTCCGCCCCGTGTCTCGGCTATTCGCACTACAGCTCCAAGACCGTCAACTCGATGGTCGAGCAGGCGCTCCCCATCACGTTCTCGATCGCACTCGCGGCGGTCATCCTCTGGATCTTCTTCGGTGTCCTCATCGGCGTGCTCGCCGCGGTCACCCAGGGATCCTTCATAGACCGCGGCATCGTCGGGCTGTCGCTGTTCGCCTACGCGTTCCCGTCGTTCTTCATCGGCACGTTCCTGCTGCGCTACATCGCCATCAAGTTCGGCTGGGTCTCGGTGCCGTCGTACACGCCGATCGCCGACGGCGGGCCGGGCAAGTGGGCGGCGAACCTCATGCTGCCGGCGATCACGCTCGCGCTGCTCTACATGGCCAGCTACGTGCGTATGACCCGTGCGTTCGTGCTCGAGTCGCTGACCGAGGACTACGTGCGCACCGCCAAGGCCAAGGGCGTGTCCCAACGCGTCGTGCTCTTCAAGCACGCGCTGCGCGCCGCGCTCACGCCGCTGGTGACCATGGCCGGCCTCGACTTCGCCAGCGTGCTCGGCGGCGCGATCATCACCGAGACGATCTTCAACTTCAACGGCCTCGGGAAGCTCGCCGTCTCGGCCAACACGAACTACGACCTGCCGGTGCTGATCGGCATCGTCCTGGTGGCCGGCGCGTTCGTGATCCTCGCCAACATCATCGTCGACATCCTCTACGCCTTCATCGACCCGCGCGTCCGGATCGGTTAGGAGAGTCAGCACTTGAGCACTGTGAGCTCTGCCAAGAGCACCCCCTACCTGTCCGTGAGGGACCTGAAGGTCCACTTCCCGACGGCGGACGGCATCGTCAAGGCGACCGACGGGCTGTCCTTCGACCTCGAGAAGGGCAAGACGCTCGGCATCGTCGGCGAGTCGGGCTCCGGCAAGTCGGTCTCGAGCTCGACGATCCTCGGCCTGCACCGCGGCACGCGCGCCCAGATCAGCGGCCAGATCCTCCTCGACGGCGTCGACCTGCTGCAGATCTCCGACGAGGAGATGCGCCGCCGGCGCGGCCTGGACGTCTCGATGATCTTCCAGGACCCTCTCTCGGCGATGCACCCCTACTACACGGTGGGCAACCAGCTGATGGAGGCCTTCCGGGTCCACAACGACGCGTCGAAGAAGGCGGCCCGCACCCGGGCCATCGAGATGCTCGACCGCGTCGGCATCCCGCAGCCCGACCGCCGCGTGGACGACTATCCGCACCAGTTCTCGGGCGGCATGCGGCAGCGCGCCATGATCGCGATGGGCCTCATCAACAACCCTGGCCTGCTGATCGCCGACGAGCCGACGACGGCCCTCGACGTGACCGTCCAGGCCCAGATCCTCGACCTGCTGCAGGACCTGCAGCGCGAGTTCGACTCGGCGATCATCATCATCACCCACGACCTCGGCGTCGTGGCGGAGATGGCCGACGACGTCCTGGTCATGTACGCCGGGAAGGCGGTCGAGTACGGCTCGACGAAGGAGATCCTGGTCCGGCCGGAGATGCCCTACACCTGGGGTCTGCTCTCGAGTGTCCCCGACGTCACCGCGGACACCTCGGCGAAGCTGATCCCCATCCCGGGCAACCCGCCGAGCCTGCTGAACCCGCCGTCGGGCTGTGCCTTCCACCCGCGCTGCCCGCACGTGGACAAGGTGCCGGGCGACCTGTGCCGCACCGTCCAGCCCGATCTCGTGCCCGGCCGCCAGGGCCTCGGCCACCTCAAGCGGTGCCACCTCGCCGACCCGGACGCCGTCTACGCCACCGAGGTGCTGCCGGAGTTCGACCCGGGACTCGCCGAGGAGCTGGCCGACGAGCTGGCGCTGGGGCCTCATGACCAGAAGGACACGCAGTGACTGCCGAGCTGACCTCTCAGGGCGCCACCGAGGCGCCGGCCGACGCGAAGCCGATCCTTCGCGTCGAGGACCTGAAGATGTACTTCCCGGTGAAGAGCTCCGGTCTGCTGCGCAAGACGATCGGCCACGTCCAGGCGGTGGACGGCGTCTCGTTCCAGGTGAACGCCGGCGCGTCGCTCGGCCTCGTCGGTGAGTCCGGGTGCGGCAAGTCGACGACCGGCCGGCTGATCACCCGTCTCTACCAGCCCACGGGCGGCACGATCGACTTCGACGGCCGTGACATCGCGAAGCTGTCCGACAGGGACCTGCACCCGCTCCGGCGCGACATCCAGATGATCTTCCAGGACCCCTACACGTCGCTGAACCCGCGGCACACGGTCGGGTCGATCATCGGGGCGCCGCTGGCGATCCACAAGGTCGTGCCGAGAGACAAGATCCTGCCGCGCGTTCAGGAGCTGCTCGAGATCGTCGGCCTCAACCCCGAGCACTACAACCGCTACCCGCACGAGTTCTCCGGCGGACAGCGCCAGCGCATCGGCATCGCGCGCGCCCTGACGCTGCAGCCGAAGCTGCTCGTCGCCGACGAGCCGGTCTCGGCGCTCGACGTGTCGATCCAGGCGCAGGTCATCAACCTGCTGCAGGACCTGCAGCGCGAGTTCAACATCGCGTTCCTGTTCATCGCCCACGACCTCGCCGTCGTGCGGCACTTCTGTCCCGAGATCGCGGTGATGTATCTCGGCAAGATCGTCGAGATCGCCGACCGCGACACCCTCTACAGCCGGCCGCACCACCCCTACACGCAGGCGCTCCTCTCCGCCGTGCCCGACGTCAAGCAGGCCCAGGTCGGCGGACGCCGCGACCGGATCCGGCTCGAGGGCGACGTGCCGTCGCCGATCAACCCGCCATCGGGCTGCCGGTTCCGCACGCGCTGCCCGATCGCTGCCGACATCTGTGCCCGCGTCGAGCCGCCGCTGCTCCAGGTCGGCCCGACCCACAAGGTCGCCTGCCACTTCCCGGGTGAGGTGGGCAAGCACCCGGAGAAGCCGATCACGCCCCGCCTCCTCGGCGTCGACGACACCGGCACGCCGGACCCCGCTGCGGGTCCCGCCACCGAGCTGCCGACCGGGCCCGGCTATGGGGACACCTGGTTCGACCTCCAGAACAACACGATGGGAAAGGCGACGCCATAGCACGCACCTCCCTGCGTTGGCGGCGCTCGACGACCGCTCCGCTCCCAAGGTCGCCTTCGCGCCGCCGCCTTGCGATGCACGCGCTCTGGCGCCGCCTGGGTACGCGGGCACGCGTCGCCTAGGGTTTGAGCGTGAGTGAGGGCCTGTTCGAGCTCGGCGGGGCGCCGACCGGGGGATCGCTGAGCTCGGCCGACCACGCGTCCGCGCCGCTCGCGGTCCGGATGCGGCCGCGGTCGCTGGACGAGCTGGTGGGCCAGGCGCAGCTGCGGGCGCCGGGCAGCCCGCTGCGGCAGCTCATCGAGGGCGATCGGTCGCTCTCCCTACTGCTGTGGGGACCGCCGGGCACCGGCAAGACGACGATCGCCGCGATCGTGAGCCGACAGACCGACCGCCGCTTCGTCGAGATCTCGGCGGTCTCGGCCGGCGTCAAGGAAGTCCGCGCGGCCATCGACAGCGCCCGAGCCGAGCTGGTGTCGACCGGCAAGGAGACGGTGCTCTTCGTCGACGAGGTGCACCGTTTCAGCAAGGCCCAGCAGGACGCGCTGCTGCCCGGCGTGGAGAACCGGTGGGTCACGCTGGTCGCCGCGACGACCGAGAACCCGTACTTCTCCGTCATCTCGCCGCTCCTCTCCCGCAGCCTGCTGCTCAAGCTCGAGTCGCTGACCGAGGATGACATCCGGGGCGTGCTGGAGCGGGCCCTGGCCGACGAGCGTGGGCTGGCGGGCGCCTACGCGATCGCCGAGGACGCGCTCGAGCACCTGGTCCGCCTGGCCGGTGGCGACGCCCGCCGGTCCTTGACCTACCTCGAGGCGGCGGCCGGTGCCGCGTCGTCGCGGGGGAGCAGCCAGATCGACCTGGCGACCGCGGAGACGGCCGTCGACACTGCTGCGGTGCGCTACGACCGCGACGGCGACCAGCACTACGACGTCATCAGCGCCTTCATCAAGTCGGTGCGAGGCTCGGACGCCGACGCGGCGCTGCACTACCTGGCTCGGATGATGGAGGCGGGCGAGGACCCCCGCTTCATCGCGCGCCGACTGATGATCCTCGCCAGCGAGGACATCGGCCTGGCCGACCCCACCGCGTTGACGACCGCGGTCGCCGCCGCCCAGACGGTGCAGCTCATCGGCATGCCGGAGGCGCAGCTCACGCTCGCGCACGCGACCATCGCGCTCGCCGTCGCCCCGAAGTCGAATGCGGTCACCACCGCGATCGGCGCCGCGCTCGCCGACGTGCGTGCCGGAAGGATCGGGCAGGTGCCCGCTCACCTGCGCGACGCGCACTACGGGGGCGCCAAGTTGCTGGGTCACGGTGCGGCCTACGTCTACGCACACGACGAGCCCTTCGGCATCGCCGAGCAGCAGTATCTGCCCGACGTCCTCGCCGAGGCCGCCTACTACCAGCCGAAGGAGATCGGCGCCGAGAGCGCCATCAAGGAGCGTTGGGAGCGGGTCCGGGCGATCGTCCGGGGTGCCGCGGCAGGAACGCGCAGGAAGCAGACGAAGGGCCCGCGATAGGGTCAGTCCTCATGACGGTGTCGACGATCCTGCTGGCCTGCGTGGCCGCGATCGCCGCTGCCGTCGCCGTCGTGGCGCTCGTCGGTCTGCGGCGCACCCGCCGCGACGCGGCGCGTGAGGCGGCCCTTCTGCGCGAGCGGCTCGAGGCCGTGGAGTCGCGCTTGCCGGCGCCGACGCCGGCGGCTCCTGCGCGCCACGAGCCCGAGTACGTCATCACGCGGCTCGGCGAGGCCGAGCCGGTCGGGTCGGGGACCGCGCCCGTGCCCGTCCCCCTGACGGCCCCGGCCTTCGCGGATGCGGTGCTGCGCGAGACGGTCGTCCAGACGGCCTCGCTCGTCCAGGGCGTACGTCGTGCGCTGGCCCTCGAGACCCGCAACCGGATCCGCTTCGAGATGCGCCGCGAGCTCAAGCGCTCCCGCCGGGCGCGTCGCGACGAGGTGAAGGAGGCGCTGCGCCAGTACCGCGCGCGGCACCGCGCCGAGACGAGCGAGAGCGAGGGTGCGGCGTGAGGCGCGGCCTCTGGTTCCTCGCGGGCGCCGGCGTCGGGGTCTATGCGATGGTGCGCGGCCGCCGCGCCGCCGAGGCGCTGACCTCCGACGGGCTGCACGACCGATGGCAGGCCCTCGGCCTAGGGGCGCGGATGTTCCGCGACGAGGTGGCGACCGGCAAGGCCGAGGCCGAGGCCTCGCTGCGGCAGCGGTTGCGGACGAGGGGTCTCGATACGCCCTCGCTCGTTCCTCGGCAGGGCTCCTCGACCGACGAGGTGGAGGGTCTCGATACGCCCTCGCTCGTTCCTCGCGAGGGCTACTCGACCAACGAGGTGACGGCTCGCGAGGGCTCCTCGACCAACGAAGACAACGATCCCGAGAAGCAGGAAGGCCCTCAGTGAGCACAGTGTCCGACGGTGGCCGGCCCGACACCTGGCTGAGCACGGCGGAGATCCGGCGGCGGTTCACCCACCACTTTGCCGACAACCCGAGCCTGCCCCACACCGTCGTGCCGTCGGCGTCGCTGCTCCTCGACGACCCCAACCTGCTGTTCGTGAATGCGGGGATGGTGCCCTTCAAGCCCTACTTCCTCGGCCAGGAGGCGCCCCCGTTCCCGCGGGCGACCAGCGTGCAGAAGTGCATCCGCACTCCCGACATCGAGGACGTCGGCAAGACGACGCGGCACGGCACCTTCTTCGAGATGTGCGGCAACTTCTCGTTCGGCGACTACTTCAAGGACGGCGCGATCACACTCGCGTGGGAGCTGGTGACCAAGCCGCTCGCCGACGGTGGGTTCGGGTTCGACGAGGCGGTGCTCTACCCGTCGGTCCTCGACGGGGACGAGGAGGCCGTGGGGATCTGGAGGCGCGTGACCGGCCTGCCGGACGACCGCATCGTGCGGCTGCCCCCGAAGGAGAACTACTGGTCGATGGGCGTGCCCGGGCCGGGGGGCCCGTGCTCGGAGATCCTCATCGACCGCGGCCCGGCGTACGGCGCCGACCGCGACTGGGACGCGGGTGACCGCTACCTGGAGTTCTGGAACCTCGTCTTCATGCAGGACGAGCTCTCCGCGGTCCGGTCGAAGAGCGACTTCGACATCGCCGGTCAGCTGCCGAAGAAGAACATCGACACCGGCATGGGCCTGGAGCGGGTGGCCTACCTGCTCCAGGGCCGCCACAACATGTATGAGACCGACGTGATGTTCCCGGTCATCGAGAAGGCGATGGAGCTCACCGGGCGCCGCTACGGCGCCGACCACGGGGACGACGTCCGCTTCCGCGTGGTCGCCGACCACGTCCGCTCGTCGCTCATGCTCATCAACGACGGCGTCACGCCGGGCAACGAGGGTCGCGGCTACGTGCTGCGTCGGCTGATGAGGCGCGCGATCCGGTCCATGCGGCTGCTCGGCTGCGAGGACCGGGTCCTGCCCGAGCTGCTGCCGGTCTCTCGCGACAAGATGGGCGAGACCTACACCGACCTGCACCAGAACTGGGAGCGCATCTCCACGGTCGCCTTCGCGGAGGAGGACGCCTTCCGGCAGACGCTGAAGGCCGGCAGCCAGATCTTCGATCTCGCCGCGACCGAGGTGAAGAAGGCCGGCGGCACCGTGCTCGACGGTGCCCGGGCGTTCCAGCTGCACGACACCTATGGGTTCCCGATCGACCTCACCCTGGAGATGGCGGCCGAGCAGGGCCTCGCGGTCGACGAGGACGGGTTCCGCCGGCTCATGGGTGAGCAGCGCCAGCGCGCGAAGGACGACGCTCGGGCGAAGAAGAGCGCTCACCGTGACGCTGCCGCCTACCGCGAGATCGCGGACTCGATCGGGCGGGCGGTCGACTTCACCGGCTACGAGACGACCGCGGACGAAGGGGTCGTGCGCGGACTCGTCGGTGCCGACGGGGTCGTCGCGAGCGCGCGCGAAGGCGACGAGATCGAGCTGGTCCTGGACCGGACGCCGTTCTATGCCGAGGGCGGCGGCCAGCTGGCGGACACCGGGCTCATCGAGCTCGCCAACGGTGCCCGTCTCGAGGTGCTCGACGTCCAGCAGCCGATCAGCGGCCTGATCGCCCACCGGGCGCGCGTGGTCGCCGGCGAGGTCGTGCCGGGTGTGGGCGCTCACGCGGTGGTGGACCTGGGTCGCCGCCTCGCGATCAGCCGGGCGCACACCGCCACCCACATGGTGCACAAGGCCTTCCGGGAGGCGCTCGGCGAGACCGCCACCCAGGCCGGCTCGGAGAACGCGCCCGGCCGCTTCCGGTTCGACTTCTCCGCGACGGGCGCGGTGCCCGCGTCGGTGATGACGGACGTGGAGGCCACGGTCAACGCCGTCATCCTCGACGACCTCGCCGTGCACGCGGAGTACATGTCGCAGCACGAGGCCGTCGCCTCGGGAGCGATGGCCCTCTTCGGCGAGAAGTACGGCGACGTCGTCCGCGTCGTCTCGGTCGGCGACTGGGCCCGTGAGCTCTGCGGCGGCACGCACACGGCGTCCAGCGGCAAGCTCGGGGTCATCAAGCTGCTCGGCGAGTCGTCGATCGGCTCCGGCGTTCGTCGCGTCGAGGCTCTGGTCGGCACCGATGCCTACCAGTTCCTCGCCCGTGAGCACGTGCTCGTCGCCCAGCTCTCCGAGGCCCTCAAGGCTCGTCCGGAGGAGCTGCCCGAGCGCGTCAGCGACCTGGTGGAGCGGCTGCGCTCGGCGGAGAAGGAGATCGAGCGGGTCAAGATGGCGCAGCTGCTCGCGAGCGCGGGATCGATCGCCGACGCGGCGGTCGACGTCGACGGTGTCGCCGTCGTCGCCGCCCGTGCCGCTGGTGCGGCCGGGGGCGACGTCCGCACGCTGGCGACCGATGTGCGCGCGCGTCTCGGCCAGACGTCCGGGGAGAGCCGGCCCGCCGTCGTCGTCCTCATCGGCGACGGCGACGGCAAGGTCTCGGTCGTGACCGCCACCAACGAGGCGGCACGGGCCCGTGGGCTCTCGGCCAACGCGCTGCTGCGCGAGCTCGCACCTGTCGTCGGGGGGAAGGGCGGCGGCAAGGACGACCTGGCGCAGGGCGGCGGCAGCGACTCCTCGCGGATCGACGAGGCCCTCGGGCTCGTGCTGGGCCTGGTGGCGAAGGCCTGATGCGGCGGCGGCGATGAGGACGGGCGTCAGGCTGGGGATCGATCCCGGCGACGCCCGCATCGGCGTCGCCCGCAGCGACCCGACCGGCTTCCTGGCCACCCCGCTCGAGACGGTGCGCCGGGGGCGGGGCGACGTCGCGCGGATCGCCTCCATCGCGGCCGAGATCGCGGCCGAGTCGCTCCTCCTCGAGGTGGTCGTGGGACTGCCCCGATCCCTCAAGGGCGGGGAGAACCCGGCCACCGTCAAAGTCCGTGCGTTCGCCGGCACACTGGCGACTCGGCTCGCGCCCACCCCGGTGCGCCTGGTCGACGAGCGGCTCACGACGGTTTCGGCGGAGGCTATGCTCCGCGACCGGGGCCGCAAGGGCCAGGACCGGCGGTCGGTCGTCGACCAGGCCGCAGCGGTCCTGATCCTGCAGCACGCGTTGGACACCGAACGCGCCGCGGGACAGGCGCCTGGAGAGATCGTCGAGGTCACGACACCATGAGCGAGCACGACGAGCACGGGCACGTGCCGGGGCTCGGCGACACCGCCGAGCGGCCCGCGGTGTACGCCGACGAGCCGGCGGCCCGTCACGACGTTCCTCCGCGCGGCGGAGCCCGGCGCGCCGAGCGCCGGCGCAGCCGACTGCCGGGCTGCCTCGCGGGGCTCGTCGCCCTCGCCGTGATCGTCGCGCTGCTGTGGGTGGGCTTCTCCTTCGTCAAGGACAAGATCGACGGGCTCGGCGGCAGCAAGGGGGGCGACTACTCCGGCCAGACGGCCCACGACCAGGTCACCGTCGAGGTCAAGCCGGGCGACAGCGCCGCGGCGATCGGGCGCACCCTCAAGGCTGCAGGCGTGGTGAAGTCGGTGGACGCGTTCATCTCTGCCGCCAACGCGAACCCCCAGGCCTCCGGCATCCAGGTCGGCTACTACACGCTCAAGAAGCAGATGAGCGCGGACGACGCACTCGCGGTGCTCGTCGACCCCTCCAACATCGTCAAGACGACCGTCACCGTGCCCGAGGGCCTCCGCGTCGTCGACGTCGTCGACGTCCTGGCCAAGAGAACAGGCTTCAAGAAGAGCGAGTTCCAAGCGGCGCTCAAGGACCCGTCGATCGGCCTGCCGGCCTATGCCAAGGGCAACCCCGAGGGCTACCTGTTCCCCGCCACCTACGCCTTCGGGCCGAAGGACAAGCCGGTCGACATGATCACGAAGATGGTCGCGCGGTGGAAGCAGGCTGCGGCAGAGAACCACCTCGAGGACCAGGCGGCCGCCCTCGGCTACACGCCCGAGCAGATGATGACCATCGCCTCGCTGGTGCAGGCCGAGGGCCGCGGCTCGGACATGCCGAAGATCGCGAGAGTGATCTACAACCGACTCGAGGGCCCGGGCAGCAAGCAGGGCACCAACGGTCTGCTCCAGATCGACGCGACGGTCAACTACGCCCTGGGTCGCAAGGGCATCGCGACCGTGACGACCGACGAGACCCACACCGACTCGCCGTACAACACCTATGTCCACCCCGGCCTTCCGCCGGCACCGATCGAGGCCCCCGGCGACGCGGCGATCCAGGCGGCCACGCATCCGGCGAAGGGCGACTGGTACTACTACGTCACGGTCAACCTCAAGACGGGGGAGACGAAGTTCGCGAAGACCTATGACGAGTTCCTGACCTACCGCCAGGAGCTCAAGGACTACTGCGCGAACGAGTCGGCCGGCGCCTGCTGACGACGATGCGATGTGCCGTCCTGGGCGACCCCGTCGCCCACTCGCTCTCACCCGTCCTGCACGCCGCGGGCTACGCCGAGGTCGGGCTCGAGGACTGGTCCTACGACGCCGTACGGGTGCCGAGCGGATCACTCGCCGGGTTCGCCTCCGACCTGGACCTGACCTGGCGGGGCCTCTCGGTCACCGCGCCGCTCAAGCGCGAGGCGCTCGCCTACGCCGCCACGGTGACCGCCCGCGCCCGGCTCGCCGGTGGCGTGAACACGCTGGTGCGGTCCGAGGCCGGATGGGCCGGGGACAACACCGACCTCCCGGGCGCCATCTCGGCGATCCGTGAGCGCTACGCCGGACCGGTCCGATCGGCGCTCATCCTGGGCGGCGGCGCCACCGCCGCGAGCGTCGGGCTCGCGCTGGCCGAGCTCGGGGCGTCGTCGTTGACGCTGGCGGTGCGTGAGCCGGCACGCGCGGCCGAAGCCGCCGGCGCGCTTGCCGCGCATCCATGCGCCCCGACCGTCGAGGTGATCTCCCTCGACTCGTTGTCGCTCGCGTCGGTGTCGATCGGCGATGGCGCGCTCGCGTCGGCCGACGTGGTCGTCTCCACCATCCCGGTGGAGGCCCAGACGCCGGAGCTGGTGGCACGGTGCGGGGGTGCGCCCGTCGTCTTCGAGGTCACCTACAACACCTGGCCCACCCCGCTCGCGGCCGCCGCGACCGGCATCGTCGTCTCCGGTCTCGACCTGCTCGTGCACCAGGCGGTGCTCCAGTTCGAGCAGTTCACGGGTCGCCCGGCGCCGCTCGAGGCGATGCGTGTCGCCGGTCTGGCCGCGCTCGCGGCTCGGGCTCAGTAGGGTTCGCGCATGCATCTCGTCCCGGCGCTGACCTGTGCCGTCGTCGGCGCGGGGACCGGCTGGCTCGTCCCGCGTCTGATCGCCGCACTCCCGGAGCCGGAGCCCGACCCCGACGAGAAGCCGGGCGAGTTCCCCGACAAGGTGCTCTACACCGATCTGGCGCGCTCGTCGGGCCTGGCGTGGCGATGCGCACTGGCGTGTGCCCTGGCGGCAGGACTCCTGGGCGGCGCGTTCGGCTGGTCGTGGGCGCTGCCGTGGCTGGTCTTCCTCGTCCCGGTGGGCTGCGCGCTGACGATCATCGACTACGTGACCTGGTTCCTGCCGTCGCGCCTGCTCGTGCCGTCGTACGTCGTCGTGGCCGTGCTGATCCTCGTCGGCGCGGTGGCCGTGCGCGACTGGCACGTGGTGCTGCAGGCGGCGATCGGCTGGGCGGCGCTCGGTGTCTACTACGGGCTGCTCTGGTTCATCAGCCCCCGGATCATGGCCTTCGGCGACGTGCGGCTCGGCGCGCTCATCGGCCTCGCCCTCGGGCCCCTCGGCGTCGGCGAGCTCGTCATCTCCGTCCTCGCGGCGGGCGTGCTCGGGGCACTGTCGTTCGTGCCGATGAAGCTCCTCGGACGCACGATCAAGCGTGACCGGACCAAGGGCCCGCTGCGCGAGCACGTGCCCTTCGGTCCGTTCCTCCTGCTGGGGGCACTCGTGGCCGCCGTCCTCGGTCAGGTCCTGGTCCTGACCTGACGTCGCCCGGTCGCGGCGCGTCTCACACCCCCGGCCGCGCATGCGCCCGGCTCGACCGGATGGGAGACTTGCGCCCATGTTGCGTTGGCTCACCGCGGGCGAGTCCCACGGCCCTTCCCTGGTCGCGATCCTGGAGGGCCTGCCTGCTCATGTGCGGATCACCACCGAGGAGATCGGGGACTCCTTGGCACGGCGACGCCTCGGCTACGGCCGGGGCGCCCGGATGAAGTTCGAGCGCGACGAGGTGACGCTCGTCGGCGGCGTCCGGCACGGCGAGAGCCAGGGTGGCCCCGTCGCCATCGAGGTGGGCAACACCGAGTGGCCGAAGTGGGAGACGGTGATGTCCGCCGACCCCGTCGACGCGGACGTCCTCGCCGGTCAGGCCCGCAACGCCGCCCTGACCCGCCCCCGGCCCGGACACGCCGACCTCGTCGGCATGCAGAAGTACGACTTCGACGACGCCCGGCCGATCCTCGAGCGGGCCTCGGCCCGGGAGACCGCCGCACGTGTCGCGCTCGGCAGGGTGGCGAGCAACTTCCTGGAGCAGGCCGTGGGCGCTCGGATCGTCTCGCACGTCCTCGAGATCGGCGGCGTCCGGACTCCGGGCGCCGAGCTGCCCACCCCCGAGGACGTCGCGCGGCTCGACGCCGACCCGGTCCGCTGCCTCGACCCGGACGGCTCCAAGCAGATGGTCGAGCGCATCGACCAGGCGCACAAGGACGGCGACACCCTCGGCGGCGTCGTCGAGGTCGTCGTCCACGGCCTGCCGCCGGGTCTGGGGTCGCACGTGCACTGGGACCGCCGTCTGGACGCCAGGCTCGCCGGGGCGCTCATGGGCATCCAGGCCATCAAGGGCGTCGAGGTCGGCGACGGCTTCGAGCTCGCCGCGACCCCCGGCAGCCAGGCGCACGACGAGATCGTGACGGGAGCCGACGGCATCCGGCGTGCGTCGGGCCGCAGCGGCGGCACCGAGGGCGGCATGAGCACCGGTGAGGTCCTGCGCGTGCGCGCGGCGATGAAGCCGATCGCCACCGTGCCGCGGGCGCTGCGCACGATCGACGTCGCGACCGGCGAGGCGGCGGTCGCGCACCACCAGCGCTCCGACGTCTGTGCCGTGCCGGCCGCCGGCATCGTCGCCGAGGCGATGGTCGCGCTCGTCCTAGCCGACGCGGTGCTGGAGAAGTTCGGCGGCGACTCGGTGGCCGAGACGCGCCGCAACGTCGCGTCGTACCTCGACGGCCTGCGCTACCGATGATTGAGCCGACGACGGGGCCGACGACAGCTCCGATGTCGCGACCTGTCGTGCTCGTCGGTCCGATGGGTGCCGGCAAGACCACCGTCGGCCGCGTCCTGGCCCGTCGGTGGGGCGTCGCGGTGCGCGACACCGACGCCGATGTCGAGGCGGGCGCGGGCAAGCCCGTCTCCGAGATCTTCGTCGACGAGGGCGAGGAGCACTTCCGGTCGCTGGAGAAGGCCGCGGTGGCCGACGCGCTGGCGTCCCACGACGGCGTCCTCTCTCTCGGAGGTGGCGCCGTGCTCGACCCGGACACCCAGGCGCTCCTGCGCGGGCACGACGTCGTCTTCCTCCGCGTGGGGCTGAGCGACGCCGTCAAGCGGGTCGGGCTCGGGACGGCGCGTCCACTCCTGCTGGGCAACGTGCGCGGCCGGGTCAAGCAGCTCCTCGACGAGCGGACGCCGATCTACGAGTCGGTCGCGACCCTCGTCGTCGAGACCGACGGCCGGACCCCCGAGCAGGTCGCCGACGACATCGAGGAGGGGCTGGGCCGATGACGACGATCCACGTGGGGGGCGCGTCGCCCTATGACGTGCACATCGGTCGCGAGCTGGGCGACCTCCTCCCCGCCATCCTGGGCGAGAAGGTCGAGCGGGTGGCGTTCCTCTACGCCGGCACTCTCGGAGCCCTGGCTGAGCCGATGCTCGACCGGCTCGTGGAGCGCTACGAGGTCCTGGCCCTCGGCCTTCCCGACGGCGAGGCCGCCAAGACCGCCGCCGTCGCGCACGACTGCTGGGAGGCGCTGGGGGAGAAGGGGTTCACCCGCTCCGACGCGGTCGTGACCTTCGGAGGCGGCGCGACCACCGACCTGGGCGGCTTCGTCGCCGCAAGCTGGCTGCGTGGCGTGCGCGTCGTGCACGTGCCGACGACCCTGCTGGCCATGGTCGACGCGGCCGTCGGAGGCAAGACCGGCATCAACACCGGTGCCGGCAAGAACCTGGTCGGTGCCTTCCACGAGCCGGCCGGGGTCCTGTGCGATCTGGCGCTGCTGCGCACGCTTCCGCGCGAGGAGCTCATCGCAGGTCTCGGCGAGATCATCAAGTGCGGCTTCATCACCGATCCCCGCATCCTCGATCTCGTCGAGCAGACCGACCCCGAGGAGCTGACGGGCCTGGGGGCCGCGACCTCCCCGGTGCTGGAGGAGCTGGTCGAGCGCGCGATCCGGGTCAAGGCCGAGGTGGTCGTGGCCGACCTCAAGGAGACCGGCGGCGCCCACGGACATCCGGGCCGCGAGGTGCTCAACTATGGTCACACCCTCGCCCACGCGATCGAGAAGCACGAGGACTACGCCATCCGGCACGGCGAGGCGGTGGCCATCGGCTGCGTCTACGCCGCCGAGCTGGCGCGGCTCGCCGGCCGGCTCGACGAGGCCACAGCGGCCCGGCACCGCGCTGCGTTCGCCCGCGTCGGCCTCCCGACGACCTACGACAAGGCCGGCTTCGACGACCTGATCGGCGCCATGCGCGTCGACAAGAAGGCTCGGGGGTCCCAGCTGCGCTTCCTCGTGCTCGACGGGCCGGCCAAGCCCGGCATCCTGGCCGGTCCGAGCGAGGACCTGCTCCGCGAGGCGTTCCGGGCGGTGTCCACATGAGCATCGCGCCCAAGCCGGTCCTGGTCCTCAACGGTCCCAACCTGGGCCGCCTCGGCAAGCGGCAGCCCGAGATCTACGGGTCGACGACGTACGCCGAGCTCGCTGCTCTGTGCGAGCAATGGGGCCGTGACCTCGGCCTCGAGGTCGAGGTGCGTCAGACCAACCACGAAGGCGTGCTTCTCGACTGGCTCAACGCCGCCGCCGACGACGAGACACCGGTCGTCCTCAACGCCGGCGCGTGGACGCACTACTCCTACGCGCTCTACGACGCCTGCGCCCAGCTGACCGCGCCCCTGGTCGAAGTGCACATCAGCGCGCCGTCGAAGCGTCCCGAGGAGTTCCGGCACACCTCCGTCGTCACCCCGCACGCAGCGCGGGTCATCGAAGGACAGGGCCTGGCCGGCTACCGCTTGGCGCTGGAGACCGTCGCCGGACGCTGAGCGCCCGGCGACGCTCCGGCAGGACCCGGGGGCCAGGTCAGCGGACGCGCACCTGGAACGCTGTCTGGCCGGTCACGACCACCCCCGTCTGCGTCCGCGTCTGCACCGAGGGCGACTCCTCCGAGTCGAGCTGCAGGCTCAGGGCGAGCTCGTCGTTGCGCGGTGCCGTCGCCAGGGTCCGCAGGAGCTGCGCGAAGGACGTGGGCTCTGCCGTGCTCGGCGCGCCGTCGCCGTCGCCCGAGTCGCTGCCGCCGCCCGCGGAGCCGACCACCACGGCCCCGGTGCTTCCGGGCACGAGCGACGCCGGGACGCTGAGTCGCGTGCTGACCACCTTCGAGCCCAGCTCGTTGCGCCGCGACCGGAGGACGACCCGCATCAGGACACGACCGCCGTGCCGCACCCTGACGACGGACTCGGTCCCGACCGCGTGCCACGCACCCTTGACCCGCACCTGGACCTTCGCGATGTGGAACCTGCGCACCTGCTCGGAGAGCGAGGTGTCGATCCGGACCTGGTCGAGGGTCACGCCCGTGAAGTCGTTGCCGATGACGGCGTCGACATCGGCTGCCGGCTCGAAGGTGCTGGCGTAGCTGACGTCGTCGTCGTCCACGACGCGGTTCCCGCGCGTGAGCGTGAAAGGCGTTCCCGCCGTGGTGTGCCCGCTGATCGTGAAGCGGACCGTCGCCGTGCCCTTCCCGGTGTGGTCGAAGACGCGGTCGAGGTTCAGGAGGTCGCCCATCGCGGTCGCCGCCGAGACGAAGTCCGGGAGGCTCACGCGGGTGTCGCCGACGCGGCTCCTGCCGGTCGGGCCGGCGACGACGGTTCGCACGAGCGTGCTGGGCGGCGCCGCGCCCAGCTCGCCCTTGATCCCGACCATGCGGTCCTCATCGACGGTGCCGACCGGCCCGGTCGGGTTGGTCACCTTGAAGGGCGCCCCCGCGGTGTCCTCCTGCACGTAGACGGCGGACGCGCCGTGCATCGTCAGGGTCGTGTCACCGGCGAAGTTGAACGGATGACCGAAGCCGACGACCGTGCCGTTGCACACCATCGTCGTCGTGCCCGTGCCGACGGCGGAGAGGTCGCCGTAGGACATCGACGCCGCCAGGTTGCTGCCGGCGAAGATCTGCGGGTCACCGCCGCTCAGAGGCGCCGCAGCGGCCGGCGCGGACCGGTAGAGCCGGACGTCACCCAGGTTCAGGCGCGTCGATGCGCGCTTCATCCGTGCGCTGCTCAGGCCCGAGACGCCGACGGGCACCCTCAGCCGCTCCAGCCCCGAGGCCGCCTCGCTCGAGGTCGTCGCAGCGCTCGCCGTGACCCGGGCCAGCAGCGCGCCCCGGAGGGCCACCCGCTTGGCGGTGCGCAGCTGCGGGGTCGGGGACGTGGCCAACAGCGCCTTCATGTCCTCGGCCGGTGTCACACCCGCGACCGGAGAGCTGCCGGACGCCAGGCCGTAGGACACCGCGCCGATGAGCCGACCGTCGGTCGCGTAGACCGGGGAGCCGCTCATGCCCTCCCAGATCCCGCCGACGCGGTCGATCTCGGGCGACGTCAGCCGCACGACGATCAGGTCGAGTCCCGGCGCGATGCCGTCGACGATCGTGCCGAGCACGGTGCCGGTGAAGGTGTCGGGCGTGGTGCCCGACGAGACCGTGAGCCCGTCGACCGGCTGGTCCTTCACGAGGTCGGCGACGGGGTAGGTCTGCGGGCAGTCCGCGTCTGCCGGAGCGGGCACGGACTGCGCCGGGGCGAGGGTGAGGATGCCGGAGGCGGCTGCCAGCGACATCGTTCCGAGGAGGGCAGTCACCGGCCGCCGCAAGCGCTTGGACATCAGAGAACTCCTTCGTCTTGAGGCGTCTGACGACACCGGCTCGAGCGCGAGCCGCTGAGACGCTGGCGCGCGGGTCGGTTGTCGTGACCTACGGAGGGTCGGACGCCCTGCTGAGATACAAGCGCGCGGAGAAGGACCTCGTCCAGCGCTTCACTAGACCTCCCAGCCCTCCTTGCGCAGGCGGGCGAGCCCCCGGCTGCGTGCCATGCGAGCCGCTGGCCGCTTGATGCCGAGCACCTGCGCGGTGGTAGCCAGGTCGAGACCGACGACGTCCATGCACGCGATGACCTCGCCCTCGCGGCGGGGCAGGGCGGCGAGGGCACGTCGTACGGCGTCGTGGTGCTCGACGGTCGATGTCTCCGCGGGCACGGGCACCTCCGGGAGGTCGGCGGTCCCGTATGTCGCCCGGCGGGCCACCTTCCGCCGCGCGTTCAGCAGGTGATGGCGGGCGATGGTGAACAGCCAGCCTCCGAAGGCCTCGTCGTCGCCGCTGAAGTCAGCGATCCGCGACGCAGCGACGGCCCAGGCCTCCATCGCCAGGTCCTCGTGGTCGGCGCTGGGATCGCCACTGGGGAGCTGACGCAGCCAGAGCAGCAGGCGGCCTGCGTGCTGGTCGTAGAGCTCATGCCACGCCGCCGCGTCACCCGTGCGAGCGCGCTCGACCACGGATAGGTGCGTCGTCGCCTCCGAGGAGCTCCGAAGCGTGCTCAACCGGAGTGCTCCCCTGCCTGCCCGTCGACCGACGAGACGCCCTCGGAGGAGCCGTCGCCGTCTCTGGTGCCGGTGCGGTTGTCAGAGTCGTCGACCGAGGCAGACTCGGAGTCCTTCCCGGAGTCGTCGCCCGACGGGCCGGACGAACGAGAGGTCTCGTGAGACGCCTGTTCGCCCGTCTCGTCGTGCTCGGAGTGCTCGGACCGGCCGTGGTCCTCCTTCTCGTCAGACCTGGGCGACGCCGTCGGCGGCGTGAGGGCCTCGGCTTGACGCGGCGCGTCGCCGTCACGCTCCGCCGAGGCCGCTGGCGTGGGCGCCTTCTGCTCGCCTCCTACCGGCGCGGCGGACGCCGGTGCCGTGGTGGTGGGGGCGAGGTGCTCAGCGGGCACGATCGTGGGGCGTGGCTCATCGTGCTGCCGGACCTGGCCGGCCGCGAACGTGGCACCTCCCGTCGCCAGGACGATCGCCGCCCCGGCGACGGGCAGGTGCCACCGCCGACGCGCGACGGGGGACGCGCTCGGCTTCGACGCACGGGCCAGATCGGCCAGCCGCGCTGCGAGCGACGCGTCGGAGACGACGCTCGGTGGGTCAAGCCGAAGCCGGCCGCGGGCAGGCCCGTCGGTCACGACGGGCCCGCACCTGCCATGCGGCGGGGGCGATCAGTCATCACCCGCGCCATCATGCCCGCTCGCCTCGTGGTCGTCGCCGCCGCCATCGTGGTGGGCCCCCTCGCGGTCGTCGCCCTGGTGCTCCCCGCCCTGGTGGTCGCCGTCGTCATGCGCGCTGGACACGTGCGGCGTCGCGTTCTCGCCTTGGTCGTCCTCGCCCTGGTCGTCGGCTCCCGTGTCGTCGGATCGATCGTCCGGCGCCTCGGTGTCGGGCGCGTGGGTCTCCGGCGCCTCCGTGTCGGGGGCCTCGACCTCGGGCGCCTCCGTCTCGGGCGCCTCCGTCTCGGGCGCGTGGGTCTCGGGCGCGTCGGTCTCCGGCGCCTCCGGCGTCGGGTCGTCCGTCGTCTCGGGGGCCTGCGTCGCTGCCGGGTCCGAGGTCTCGGCGTCCGCCGCGGGCGTGAGCTCCGAGGTCGGAGTGTCGTGCTGACCGGGGCCGATCGCGTCGGCGGCGTAGGCTCCGCCGACCGCACACACGAGCACGGCAGCCGCACCGGCGGCGATCTTGACCTTGTTGAGGTGTCGCAAGGGTCCTCCTGGACCTGTCGGGGCCGCTCCCGAGAGGGAGCCTCACCAGCGACATGTCGCGAGGGGCCCTCAGGCGAACACGGGCTCCTCGGATTTTGCCAGGCTGACGGTCCACGGCGGCAGCATCCACTGGGTCAGCGGCCCGATCGTGAGGGCGTAGACGACCGTGCCGAGGCCGAGTGGGCCGCCGAGCAGCAGACCGAGCGCCACGACAGTGACCTCGAGGCCGGTGCGCACGAGCCCGATCGACCAGCCCGTGCGGCGGGCGAGCCCGGTCATGAGACCGTCACGTGGACCGCGACCGAACTGCGCCCCGATGTACATCGCCGTGGCCAGTCCACACAGCGCCACCCCACCGAGCATGAGGGCCACCCTCGCCAGGAGGGCCTCCGGGCGGTCGAGCAGAGCCAGCGTCGCATCCGTGCTCGGGCCGATGAGCAGGGCGTTGGCAACCGTGCCGATCCCGGGCTTCTCCCGCAGCGGGATCCAGAGCAGCAGCACGGCGAACGACGTGGCGACGAGCACCGTGCCTAGGCTCAGCCCGAGGTGGTCGGCGATGCCCAGGTGGAGCACGTCCCACGGCGCGACGCCGAGGCCGCCGCGGACCATGAGTGCCAGCGAGACGCCGTAGAGCAGCAGGCCCGCCAGGAGCTGAGTGAGGCGACGGCCCAGCCGTCCGGCGCGCAGCTGGGCGAGGGGACCGAGATCGGCGAGCGGTGTCACGTGACAAGCCTCCACCGGATTGGACTGTTCCGAAATAGCCAATCGTGCGACAGTGGACTGCATGACGCGGACGATCAACGCCGGCCGGCTGGCCCAGCTCGTCGACGGCTTCCACCGCTCGCCGGCGTACGCCGGGCTGGCCGAGAGCCTGACCCTGCTCATCGGCGACGGCCGGATCGCGCTCGCCACCCGGCTGCCGAGTGAACGCGACCTCAGCACGGCCATCGGCGTGTCCCGGACGACGGTGACCCGGGCCTACGCGGCCCTCGTGGAGAGCGGCTATGCCGAGGCACGCCAGGGCGCCGGCACCTTCACCCGCGTGCCCGGCGACCGGCGCCGCGCTCACGACCGGGCCCTCATGCCCGGCGGGCGGTCCGACGACGTGATCGACCTCAACTGCGCCGCCGGCTCGGCACCACCCGGCCTCGCTGCGGCCTATGCGGACGCCGTGGCCGAGCTTCCGGCCTACCTGGGCGGACACGGCTACTTCCCTGCCGGGCTGCCGAGGCTGCAGGAGGCGATCGCCCGGTCCTACGACGCACGGGGACTGCCGACGCGACCCGAGCAGGTCATGGTGACGCCGGGAGCCCTCTCGGCGGCGGCGATCGTGGCACAGGCGTTCACGCGGCCGGGGACCCGGGTGCTGGTCGAGACGCCGACCTATCCCAATGCCGTCGACGCGCTGCGCAACGCCGGCGCCCGGCTGGTGGCCCTCCCGGTGGCCCCGGACGGCTGGGAGCTGGACGGACTCGAGGCCACCCTGCGGAGCACGAGACCTGCGATGGCCTCGCTCATCCCGGACTTCCAGAACCCCACGGGACTCGTGATGAGCGCCGAGGAGCGCGAGCGCGTCGCCGCCGCGCTGCACGCGTCCGGGACCGTGCCCATCGTGGACGAGGCGCACCAGGCGCTCATGCTCGACGGCGTCGACATGCCCCCACCCTTCGCGACCTTCGCTCCGGAGACGATCACGCTGGGCAGCGCGTCGAAGAGCTTCTGGGGTGGCCTGCGCATCGGCTGGATCCGCGTGCCCGACGCTGCGCGGATGCGGGAGCTGACCCAGGCTCGCGTGCGCCTGGACCTGGGCGCGCCTGTCCTGGAGCAGCTGGCCTTCGCGCGCCTGCTCGACGACCCGGCGCCGGTCGTCGAGGCGCACCGTGCGCGTCTGCGCGAGCAGCGGGCGGCACTGCTGGGCGCGGTGCGCGAGCACCTGCCCGAGTGGACGTTCCGGCCGCCGCGGGGCGGCCTGTGCCTGTGGTGCCGCCTGCCGGAGCCGGTCGCCACCGACGTCGCCGTCGAGGCCGAGCGACGCGGCGCCGTCGTGGCCCCCGGTCCTGTGTTCGCGATGGAGGGGGGCCTCGACCACTTCCTGCGCATCCCGTGGAGTCGCCCGCCCGAGGAGCTCGACGCCGCGGTCCGGGTCCTGGCGGAGGCCTGGGACGTCGTCGGGGGCCGCGGCGCGGCCGGTGACGGGCGCCGCGCCCGGCGCGATGCCCGCCCCGGTGCCCGGCCGGTCGCGGCCCGCGTCATCGTGGCCTGAGTTTCGTCCGCTCCCAGCGCCGCCGATAGACTCGGCCGCTGGTGCCGCGGCACCCATGAAGACCTTGACAACTTGCAGATCAGAAGGCTGGACGCATGGCAACCACGAACGACCTCAAGAACGGCATGGTTCTCAACATCGACGGCCAGCTCTGGTCGGTGGTCGAGTTCCAGCACGTGAAGCCCGGCAAGGGCCCGGCGTTCGTGCGCACCAAGTTGAAGAACGTCGAGTCGGGCAAGAACGTCGACAAGACCTTCAACGCCGGCACCAAGGTCGAGACCGCCACGGTCGACCGTCGGACCTACCAGTACCTGTACAACGACGGCACCAACTACGTGTTCATGGACACCTCGACCTACGACCAGATCGAGGTCGGCCCCGAGCTCGTGGCGGACGCCAAGAACTACATGCTCGAGAACACCGACGTCATCGTCGCCACCAACGAGGGCCGCGTGCTTTTCGTGGAGCTGCCCGCCTCGGTCGAGCTCGAGGTGACCTACACCGAGCCGGGCGTCGTCGGCGACTCGGCCACGGGCCGGACCAAGCCCGCCACGCTCGAGACCGGCCACGAGATCCAGGTCCCGCTCTTCATCGAGCAGGGCGAGAAGATCAAGGTCGACACGCGTGAGGGCGGCTCCTACCTCAGCCGCGTGAAGGGCTGACGTGGCTGCTCCCTCGGGTCAGCCGACCGCTCGCACCAAGGCGCGCAAGCGGGCTCTCGACCTGCTCTTCGCGGCCGAGGCACGCGGGCTGAGTGCCGTGGACATGCTCGACGAGGCGGTCGCCGACGGCGAGGGCCCGGGCAATGCCTACACCGCGACGCTGGTCCGCGGCGTGGTCGGCGAGCAGGCGCGCATCGACGAGCTGCTCTCGACCTACTCCCAGGGTTGGACCCTGGACCGCATGCCGGCGGTGGACCGCAACGTGCTGCGGCTCGGCGTGTGGGAGCTCCTGCACTCCACCGACGTGCCCGAGCACGTGGCGATCAGCGAGGCGATGCAGCTCGTCCGCGACCTGTCCACCGACGAGTCGCCCCAATTCGTCAACGGGATCCTCGGCGCCATCCAACGCGACAAGGCCCAGCTCTCCTGACCGAGCCGTGAGGCATTCCTCTCCCGCAGTCGGTTACCGGGACCTCGTCGGACACCGACCAGAGAGGGGAGCCCCCCATGGGTGAGAAGGACAAGGCTCAGAACTACGCCGAGGAGAAGGTCGGCGAGGCCAAGGAAGCCGTCGGCAAGGCCACGGACAACAAGGACCTCGAGGCTGAGGGCAAGACCGACCAGACCAAGGGCAGCCTCAAGCAGGCCGGCGAGAAGGTCAAGGACGCGTTCGACTGAGCGTCCGACGCCTGCGGAGCCACACGAGGGGCACGGTGAGAGCCGTGCCCCTCGTGGCATTTCGCCGGGAGCATCTGCTCGGGACGATCTGCTCGGGTGCATCCGCTGGGTACCGTCGGCACCATGCGTGCCATCGTCTACTCCGAGACCGGTCCCGCCTCCGTCCTGCGCCTGGTGGAGCGCGACGTGCCGGAGCCGGGTCCGGGGGAGCTGCGGGTCCGGATCGTGCGGGCCGGCGTGAACCCGACCGACTGGAAGGCGCGGGCGGGCGGGACGTATGCCGCGCTTCCCTTCGAGGAGATCACGCCGGGACAGGACGGCGCGGGCGTCGTCGACGCGGTCGGTGAGGGCGTCCTCGGGTTCGCCGTGGAGGACCGGGTCTGGGTCCTGCTCGCGCAGCACGGCCGGCCCTACGGCACGGCCGCGGAGTACGTCGTGCTGCCGGCCGAGAACGCCGTTCACCTGCCCGTCGGGGCGTCGTACGACCTCGGCGCCTCGCTCGGCGTGCCGGCCGTCACCGCTCACCGGGCGCTGACCTCCGGCGACGTCGAGCGTCTCTCGCCCGGCGTACTGGCGGGCCACACGGTCCTGGTCGCCGGCGGGGCAGGCGCCGTCGGCAACGCCGCCATCCAGCTGGCGCGCTGGGCCGGCGCCACCGTGCTCACCACGGTGAGCAGTGAGGAGAAGGCCGCTCTGGCGGTCGCGGCCGGTGCGCACCACACAGTCAACTACCGCGTCGGCGATCCGGTCGCCGAGATCAAGGCCCTCGCGCCCGACGGCGTGGACCTCGTCGTCGAGGTCGCGCCCGCGGTGAACAACGCCCTCGACCGCGAGGTGCTGCGCGTGCACGGCACGGTCGCGATCTACGCCAACAACGGCGGCGACGAGATGACGACCTCGGTGCGCGCGACGTTCTCGAAGAACCTGCGCTACCAGTACGTGCTGCTCTACACCCTCGCCCCGAAGCTGGTGCGAGCCGCCGCCGAGGACATCGCGACCGCTGTCGAGGCAGGCGCGCTGCAGGTGGGGGAGGAGGTCGGCGTGCCGCTGCACCACTACCCGCTCGAGGAGGCGGCCGCCGCGCACGACGCCGTCGAACAGGGTGCGGTTGGCAAGGTGCTCCTCGACCTGGACTAGTCTGCTGCCCGTTCCGACATCCTTTAACGACCCGTCCTGTGAGGCGGAGAAGGAGGTCCGGCGAGGCATGTCCTCTCCTGACGCATCATCGGGCGACGGCCGCGTCGTGCTCGACGCCGACGACGTCTCCCGCGCACTGACCCGCATCTCCCACGAGCTTCTCGAGAAGAACCGTGGCGCCGAGGGCCTTCTGCTGCTGGGGCTGCACACGCGGGGCGTCCCGCTCGCACGCCGCATCGCCGAGCGCATCGAGGCGGTCGAGGGCACGCCCGTGGCGGTCGGCTCGCTCGACGTGACGATGTATCGCGACGACCTGCGCAGCCACCCCACGCGCGCCCCGCACAAGACCTCGTTGCCCGCCGGCGGCCTCGACGGCAAGACCGTGGTGCTCGTCGACGACGTGCTCTACAGCGGGCGCACGATCCGGGCGGCTCTCGACGCGCTCTCCGACCTCGGGCGACCGGCGGTCGTCCGGCTCGCCGTCCTCGTAGACCGCGGCCACCGCGAGCTTCCGATCCGCGCCGACCACGTCGGCAAGAACCTGCCCACGGCGCGCAGCGAGAAGGTGCGCGTCCATCTCGCCGAGACCGACGGCCTGGACGAGGTCCGCATCACGGACGGCTCACAGCCGGAGGCCACGCGATGAAGAAGCATCTGCTCTCGATCGACGACGTGACGGCCGACGACATCGGGGCGCTCTTCGAGACCGCGGCCGAGATGCACGACGTGCAGCGCCGCGAGGTGAAGAAGCTGCCGGCGCTGCGGGGCCGGACGGTCATCAACCTGTTCTTCGAGGACTCCACCCGCACCCGGTCGTCCTTCGAGATCGCCGGCAAGTGGCTGAGCGCCGACGTCATCAACCTCTCCGCGAAGGGGTCGTCGACGTCGAAGGGCGAGTCGCTGCGCGACACCGTCCTCACGGTCACCGCGATGGGTGTCGACGGCCTTGTCATGCGTCACTCCGCCAGCGGGGCCGCCCAGCAGGTCAGCGAGTGGGTCGACGTCCCGGTCATCAACGCCGGCGACGGGACCCACGAGCACCCGACGCAGGCGCTCCTAGATGCCTATACGCTCACCCGCAGGCTCGGGTCGCTCGAGGGACGCCACGTCGCGATCGTCGGTGACCTGACCCACTCGCGCGTCTTCCGGTCCAACGTCAAGGCGCTCACCAAGCTCGGTGCGCGCGTCACGGTCGTTGCGCCGCCGACGCTGATGCCGAGCGGGATCGCCCGGTGGTCGGCCCAGGCCGGCTTCGAGACGTCGTACGACCTCGACGACGTGCTCGGCAGTGGCGACTCCGGGCCGGATGCGGTGATGATGCTCCGCGTCCAGCGGGAGCGGATGAGCGGCGGCTACTTCCCGAGCGCGAGGGAGTACACAGTCGGCTACGGTCTCACCCGCGACCGGCTCGGACGGCTCGCGCCGGGCACCCCGATCCTGCACCCCGGCCCCATGAACCGCGGCCTGGAGATCTCCGCGGACGCCGCGGACGCCGTCGACTCGGCCGTGCTCGACCAGGTGTCGGCCGGCGTCGCGGTCCGTATGGCCGTGCTCTACCACCTGCTCGCCGGAGAGGACCAGAAGTGAGCCTGTTGATCAAGGGGGCCCGGCTGCTCGGAGGCGAGGCCGCCGACGTGTACGTCGAGGACGGCGTCATCCGCGAGGTCGGGTCCCTGTCCCCGTATGCGGAGGAGACCGTCGACGCCGACGGCCTCGTCCTCCTGCCCGGCCTGGTCGACCTGCACACCCACCTGCGTGAGCCGGGACGCGAGGACGCCGAGACGGTGTCCTCGGGCTCCCGCGCCGCTGCGGCCGGCGGCTACACGTCGGTCCTCGCCATGGCGAACACCACCCCGGTCACCGACACCGCCGAGGCCGCCGAGCGAGTTCTCGACCTGGGCCGCGCGGCCGGTCTCGTCGACGTGCAGCCGGTGGGCGCCGTGACGCGCGGCCTGGCAGGCGAGGAGCTGGCGGAGCTGGGGCTCATGGCCCGCTCGCGGGCGCGGGTCCGGGTCTTCTCCGACGACGGGCGTTGCGTCGCCGACGCGCGGGTGATGCGCCGCGCGCTGGAGTACGTCAAGGCGTTCGGTGGTGTCATCAGCCAGCACAGCCAGGACCCTGCCCTCGCCCCGCACGCTGCGTGCTGTCACGAGGGCCCGCTCTCGGGCGAGCTGGGCCTGCCCGGCTGGCCGTCGATCGCCGAGGAGGTGATCGTCGCCCGGGACGTGATGCTGGCGCGGCACACCGGCTCGCGCGTCCACGTGGCGCACGTGTCGACGGCAGGCTCCGTCGAGGTCGTGCGGTGGGCCAAGGCCCAGGGGATCTCGGTGACCGCCGAGGTGACTCCCCACCACCTGCTGCTCACGACGGACCTGCTGAGCGGCTACGACCCGACGTTCAAGGTCAACCCGCCCCTGCGGCCGGCTGAGGACGTCGAGGCGCTGCGGGCTGCGCTCGCCGACGGGACGATCGATGCCGTCGCGACCGACCATGCACCGCACGCCCGGCACGACAAGGAGCACGCCTTCGTCGACGCGGCCTTCGGCATGCTCGGACTCGAGACGGCGCTGTCGGTCGTCGCCACGGTCATGGTCGAGAGCGGCCAGCTGGACTGGGCCGGCGTCGCCCGCGTCATGTCCGCCAACCCGGCTGCGATCGCCGGTCTCGAGGGCCACGGCCGTCCGGTCGTCGCCGGCGAGCCGGCCAACCTGACGTTGGTCGACCCGACCGCGTCGTACGTCGTGGACCGCGACGCCTCGCTCTCGCTGAGCCGCAACAACCCCTGGCACGGCCGGACGGTGACGGGTCGCGTGGTCGGCACCTGGTTGCGGGGAGCCCGTACGTTCGGAGGATGACCGATCTGCAGCGGTTCCACGACGCGCAGGAGGGCTCCTACGAGCAGGCACTCGCCGAGCTGAGACGCGGCCGGAAGACCAGCCACTGGATGTGGTGGATCTTCCCGCAGGTGGCCGGGCTGGGATCCTCGCCGACGTCGCAGCTCTTCGCGATCGCCGACCCGGCCGAGCCGGTCTTCCAGCAGGTGCTGGACGCGTTCTTCGACGGCGAGCGCGATCCCCGGACCGAGGCGTTCCTGGGGGAGTGACGGCGGGTCCGGCTGCCGACCTCGATGAACGGTCGGCTGCGGCGCGCTGGTAGGGTCGCTCCTCGAGTCCGACATCCTTTAAGAGGCCGTCCAGAGAGGCGGAGAAGGAGGTACGGCGTGCCGCTGCATGCCACGAGTCCGCAGGTCAAGCGCAGCGCTCTTCTCGTTCTGGAGGACGGGCGCACCTTCCGCGGCGAGTCGTTCGGGGCCGAGGGCGAGACCTTCGGCGAGGCCGTCTTCTCCACCGGCATGACCGGCTACCAGGAGACCCTGACCGACCCGTCCTACCACCGCCAGGTCGTCGTGATGACCGCCCCGCACGTCGGCAACACCGGCGTCAACGACGAGGACCCCGAGTCGCGTCGGATCTGGGTGGCCGGGTACGTCGTCCGCGACCCCGCTCGGGTCCCGAGCAACTGGCGCTCGAAGCGCACCCTCGACGACGAGCTGCGGCAGCAGGGCGTCGTCGGCATCGCGGGCGTCGACACCCGCGCGCTGACCCGCCACCTGCGCGAGCGCGGCGCGATGCGGGTCGGCATCTCCACGGTCGAGACCGACCCGGAGGCACTGCTCGCCAAGGTCCGCGCGAGCGCCGAGATGATCGGGGCCGAGCTGGCCGACGAGGTCACCACGACCGAGCCCTACGTCGTGCCGGCCCAGCCCGGACCGTGGGGCGCCGAGAAGCGGCTCACCGTCGCCGCGCTCGACCTCGGCATCAAGGAGATGACGCCGCAGCGGATGGCCGAGCGCGGCATCGAGGTGCACGTGCTCCCCGCGACGGCGACGTTGGACGACGTCCTGGCCGTCGGTGGCGAGCACGGCGGACCGGACGGGCTGTTCTACTCCAACGGCCCCGGCGACCCGGCGGCGACGACCCATCAGATCGAGCTGCTGCAGGAGGCGTTGGGCCGGGAGATCCCCTACTTCGGCATCTGCTTCGGCAACCAGCTCTTCGGTCGCGCACTGGGCTTCGGCACCTACAAGCTCAAGTACGGCCACCGCGGCATCAACCAGCCGGTCATGGACCTCACGACCCGCAAGGTCGAGGTGACGGCCCACAACCACGGCTTCGCGGTCGACGCGCCGACCGACCGGCCGACGGACACGCCGTTCGGCGTCGCCTCGGTCTCCCATGTCAACCTCAACGACGACTGCGTCGAGGGCCTCGAGCTGCGCGACAAGGACGGCGACCTGTTGGGCTTCTCGGTGCAGTACCACCCCGAGGCGGCAGCCGGACCGCACGATGCGGCGTACCTGTTCGACCGCTTCGTCCAGCTCATGACCGACCGGAAGGGTGCGTGACGCACATGCCCAAGCACACCGACATCCAGAGCGTCCTCGTCATCGGCTCCGGCCCGATCGTCATCGGCCAGGCCTGCGAGTTCGACTACTCCGGCACCCAGGCGTGTCGCGTCCTCAAGGCCGAAGGCCTGCGGGTCATCCTCGTGAACTCCAACCCGGCGACGATCATGACCGACCCGGAGTTCGCCGACGCCACCTACGTCGAGCCCATCACGCCCGAGTTCGTCGAGAAGGTCATCGCCAAGGAGCGCCCCGACGCCATCCTGCCGACCCTGGGCGGTCAGACGGCGCTCAACACCGCCACCGCTCTGCATGAGAACGGCGTGCTGGAGAAGTACGGCGTCGAGATGATCGGCGCCTCCTTCGACGCGATCCACCGCGGTGAGAACCGCGAGAAGTTCAACGCCATCGTCGCCAAGGTGGGCGGCGAGGTCGCCCGCAGCTTCGTGTGCCACACGATGGCCGAGGTCGAGAAAGCCACCGAGGCGCTCGGCTACCCGGTCGTCGTCCGCCCCTCCTTCACCATGGGCGGCCTCGGCTCCGGCATCGCCTACGACGAGACCGACCTGCACCGCATCGCTGGCGCCGGTCTGGCCGCGTCGCCGACCACCGAGGTGTTGATCGAGGAGTCGATCATCGGCTGGAAGGAGTACGAGCTGGAGGTGATGCGCGACAAGGCCGACAACGTCGTCATCATCTGCTCGATCGAGAACCTCGACCCGATGGGAGTCCACACCGGCGACTCCATCACGGTCGCTCCGGCGATGACGCTGACCGACCGCGAATACCAGCACCTGCGCGACCTCGCCATCGGCATCATCCGCGAGGTCGGCGTCGACACCGGCGGCTGCAACATCCAGTACGCCGTCAATCCCGCCGACGGTCGTGTGATCGTGATCGAGATGAACCCGCGCGTGTCCCGCTCGAGCGCGCTGGCCTCGAAGGCGACGGGCTACCCGATCGCGAAGATCGCGGCGAAGGTCGCCGTGGGCTACACGCTGGACGAGATCGCCAACGACATCACCGCCGGAGAGAATGGACGGAGCACCGCGGCCTCCTTCGAGCCGACGCTCGACTACGTCGTCGTGAAGGTCCCGCGCTTCGCGTTCGAGAAGTTCCCGACCGCCGACCCCACGCTCACGACGCACATGAAGTCCGTCGGCGAGGCGATGGCGATCGGCCGCAACTTCACCGAGGCGCTCAACAAGGCGCTGCGCTCGCTGGAGAACAAGAGCGCACCGTTCACCTGGGTCGGGGACCCGGGAGAGAAGGCGGCGCTGCTCGACCAGACGAGGGTCCCGCACGACGGTCGCCTGCAGAAGGTCATGCAGGCGATCCGCGCGGGCGCGACGCCCGAGGAGGTCTTCGACGCCACCAAGATCGACCCGTGGTTCGTCGACCAGCTGTTCCTCATCCACGAGGTCGCGACCGCCGTCGGCGACGCTCCGGAGCTCGACGCCGACACCCTGCGACTCGCCAAGCGGCACGGGCTCTCGGACGCCCAAGTGGCCCAGATCCGAGGCCTGTCCGAGGCGGACGTCCGTCAGGCCCGCTACGAGCTGGGGGTGCGGCCGGTCTACAAGACCGTCGACACCTGCGCGGCCGAGTTCGCGGCCAAGACGCCGTACCACTACTCCTCCTATGACGAGGAGACCGAGGTCGCGCCGCGCGAGAGGCCGGCGGTCCTCATCCTCGGCTCGGGGCCGAACCGCATCGGTCAGGGCATCGAGTTCGACTACTCCTGCGTGCACGCCTCCCTGGAGCTGTCCAAGGCCGGCTACGACACGGTCATGGTCAACTGCAACCCCGAGACCGTCTCGACCGACTACGACACCTCCGACCGGCTCTACTTCGAGCCGCTCACCCTCGAAGACGTGCTCGAGATCTACGAGGCCGAGAAGGCCGCCGGCCCGATCGCCGGGGTCATCGCGACCCTCGGGGGTCAGACGCCGCTCGGCCTCGCGCAGGGCCTTCAGGACGCCGGCGTTCCGATCGTCGGCACCTCGCCGGAGGCGATCGAGCTGGCCGAGGAGCGTGGCGCCTTCGGACGCGTGCTCGCCGACGCCGGCCTGATCGCGCCGAAGCACGGCACGGCCGTCTCGTTCGAGGACGCTCGCACGATCGCACACGAGATCGGCTACCCGGTCCTCGTGCGGCCGTCGTACGTCCTCGGGGGCCGCGGCATGCAGATCGTCTACGACGACACCGCCCTGCAGTCCTACATCGAGGCCGCGACCGAGATCAGCCCCGACCGGCCGGTGCTGGTCGACCGCTTCGTCGACGACGCGGTCGAGATCGACGTCGACGCGCTGTACGACGGTACGGACCTCTTCCTCGGCGGCGTCATGGAGCACATCGAGGAGGCCGGCATCCACTCCGGCGACTCCTCCTGCGCCCTGCCGCCGATCACGCTCGGTGCCGCGGAGATCGATCGCATCCGCGCGGCGACCGAGGCCATCGCGAAGGGGGTGGGCGTCCGGGGCCTCATCAACATCCAGTTCGCCCTCGGTGCCGACGTCCTCTACGTCCTCGAGGCGAACCCCCGCGCCTCCCGCACGGTCCCGTTCGTCTCGAAGGCGACCGGCACCTCCCTGGCCAAGGCCGCCTCGCGGGTCATGATGGGCGACTCGATCGCCGACCTGCGCGCCTCCGGCGTGCTGCCGGCCACCGGTGACGGTGGCACGCTGCCGGCGGATGCGCCCATCGCGGTCAAGGAGGCGGTCCTGCCGTTCAACCGCTTCCGCACCGAGGAGGGGCAGTTCGTCGACACCGTGCTTGGGCCCGAGATGAAGTCGACGGGCGAGGTCATGGGGTTCGACGCCGACTTCGGGAAGGCGTTCGCCAAGGCCCAGGCCGGCTCGTTCGGTCCGCTGCCGACGGCGGGCAAGGTGTTCGTGTCGATCGCCAACCGCGACAAGCGGACGATGATCTTCCCGGCCCGAGTGCTCGCCGACTACGGCTTCGAGATCCTCGCCACGCAGGGCACCGCCGAGGTGCTCCGGCGCAACGGCATCCCGTCGACGGTCGTCCGCAAGCACTCCGACGGGACCGGACCGAACGGCGAACCGACCACCGTCCAGCTCATCCTCGACGGCGAGGTCGATCTGATCGTCAACACCCCGAACGGATCCGCCAGCGGCGCTCGCGCCGACGGCTACGAGATCCGGTCGGCCGCGGTGCTGTCCGGGACCCCGTGCATCACCACGGTGCAGGGCCTCGCCGCCGCGGTCCAGGGCATCGCGGCGCTGCGTCAGGGTGACATCGATGTCCGGTCGCTGCAGGAGTGGTCGGCCCTCGTGCCGGTCGAGACGGTCTGATGGGTCGCTCCTACCGGCTGCTCTTCGACCACGTCCTCACCCGCACCGACCCCGAGGAGGCGCACCACAGCGCCTTCCGCGCGATCAGGGCGGCGCAGCCCCTGCTCGGGCGGTTGGCGGGCGTCGGTGAGCCCGTCGAGGCGCTCGGGCTGAGGTTCGGCAACCGGCTCGGGCTGGCGGCCGGGTTCGACAAGAACGCGGTCGGCATCGACGCCCTCGCGGGCCTCGGCTTCGGGCACGTCGAGATCGGCACGGTCACCGGGGAGGCCCAGCCCGGGAACCCGAGGCCACGCCTGTTCCGCCTGCGCTCGGACCACGCCGTGATCAACCGGATGGGGTTCAACAACGACGGCGCGGAGGTCGTCGCGCACCGCCTGAAGGCGCGGCTGGACCGGCGTCGCTCGGGCGCCCTCGGCCCCGTCCTCGGCGTCAACATCGGCAAGACGAAGGTCGTCCCCGAGGACGACCAGGCGGCCGTGGAGGCCGACTACGGCAAGTCGACGCGTCTGCTGGCGCCGTACGCCGACTATCTCGTCGTCAACGTCAGCTCACCGAACACGCCCGGACTGCGCTCCCTGCAGGCGGTCGAGAAGCTCGGGCCGCTGCTCCAGCACGTCCGGACCACCGCCGACGGCGTGACCGACCGCCGTGTGCCCCTGCTAGTGAAGATCGCTCCGGACCTGGCCGACGAGGACGTGCTCGCGGTCGCCGAGCTGGCGCTCGAGCTCGGGCTCGACGGCATCATCGCCACCAACACGACGATCTCGCGCGACGGGCTGCGCAGCCACCCGAGCGAGATCGGGCAGGTCGGGGCCGGAGGTCTCTCGGGCCGACCGCTGCGCGGCCGGGCGACGGACGTCATGCGCCTGCTGCGCGGACGCGTCGGCGACCGGCTGACCCTCATCGGCGTCGGCGGCATCACCACGGTCGACGACGCGCGCGAGCGGATCGCGGCAGGTGCGGACCTGGTGCAGGGCTACACGGCGTTCATCTACGAGGGGCCGCTGTGGCCGCGACGGATCGCGAAGGGGATCGCATGACGAGCTTCGGGGGGCGGCTTGCTGCGGCAGTCGGTGAGCGCGGGCCGCTGTGCGCCGGCATCGATCCGCACGCCTCACTGCTGGCCGAGTGGGGGCTCGAGGACACGGTCGAGGGCCTGGAGACCTTCGCGTTCACGGCCGTGGAGGGGCTGGCGCCGCACGTCTCGGTGATCAAGCCGCAAAGTGCCTTCTACGAGCGGTTCGGCTCGGCGGGGGTGGCGGTGCTCGAGCGTGTCATCGCGGAGTCGCGAGCCCTCGGCGCGCTGGTCCTGCTCGACGTCAAGCGAGGCGACATCGGCTCGACCTCTCAGGCGTACGCCGATGCCTATCTCGACCCCGCCTCGCCCCTGGCTGCGGATGCGATCACGGTGTCGCCATACCTCGGCTTCGGGTCGCTCGACCCCTTCGTCGACACGGCGCGCCGCTTCGACGCCGGCCTCTTCGTGCTGGGTCTCACCTCGAACAAGGAGGGTCCGGAGGTGCAGTCGGCCACCGTGGACACCGGGGAGACCGTGGCCGGTCGGATGTTCGATCATCTGCGTCGGCTCAACGACGGCGCGGCGCCGCTCGGCTCCTTCGGCGCGGTGGTGGGTGCCACGATCGGCTCCGCTGTCGAGGACCTCGGGTTCAACGGGCCGATCCTCGCGCCCGGGTTCGGGGAGCAGGGAGGCACGGCGGCCGACATCCGCCGCCTCTTCGGCTCGCTGACAGTCCTGCCGTCCTCGTCGCGCGGCCTGTTACGCGCCGGGCCCTCTGTCGACGCCCTACGTGACGCGGCTCTGCGGACCAACGACGAGCTGCGGGGCTGAGCGGGCGCCTGGCCCCGTCCACGTCTCTGCTTGGATGGCCGGCGTGCGACTCCTGCTCGGCGGCCTGGCGACGGCCCTCGTCCTCGCCGGCCTGACCGCTTGCAGCGCCGACAAGACCGCCAGCTACTGCGATGCGGTGAAGAGCCACCGCGACGCGCTGAGCAAGACACTCGACGCCGGCGGCCGGCAGGCGCTGTTGCAGGCCCTGCCGACGTTCGAGGCGCTGCGGGACAAGGCGCCGAGCGACATCTATGACGACTGGACGGTCGTGACCACTGCTCTGGCTCACCTCCAGGCCGCGCTGAAGGCGGCGGGCGTCGACCCGGCGACGTACGACGCCGCGGAGCCCCCGGCCGGGCTGGCCAAGGGCGCGCAGGACAGGATCGTCGCGGCCGCCACCGAGGTGGGCGCGGCACGCACCCGGGCTGCCCTCGCCGCCGTCGACCAGCAGGCCCGCGACGTCTGCCACGCTCCGCTCACCCTCTAGGGGATCCCTGCGTTGCCGCCTCCGGAGGCGGCGGCTATGTTGACCCGGAGTCGGCCGCAGCACGACGCGCCTCGAGGCTGAGGATCGGCTCCGAGCTCGATGCTGAGCTCGACCCTGTCCGCTCCGACCTCCGAAGGACCACGCACGTGGCTCTGCCCCCGCTCACGCCCGAACAGCGCCAGGCCGCCCTCGACAAGGCGGCCGCCTCCCGACGGGAGCGGGCCGAGGTGAAGAACCGGATCAAGAACTCGGGCGGCTCGGTGCTCGAGGTGATCGAGCAGGGTCAGACCAACGAGGTCATCGGCAAGATGAAGGTGCTCGACCTGCTTCAGGCCGTGCCCGGCGTGGGCAAGGTCCGCGCGCGCCAGATGATGGAGCGTCTCAACATCGCGGAGAGCCGTCGGGTCCGCGGGCTCGGCTTCAAGCAGATCGAGGCGCTGACTGAGGAGTTCGCCCGGCGTGGCTGACGCGCCCCCGGCGACTCGACCGTCTCGCCTGGTCGTGCTGGCCGGCCCCACGGCCGTGGGCAAGGGGACCGTCGCTGCCGCGGTGCGGGAGTCGCACCCGGAGGTGTGGTACTCCGTCTCCGCCACCACACGCCGACCACGTCCGGGCGAGGTGCACGGCGTGCACTACTGGTTCGTCTCCGACCAGGAGTTCGACCGCATGATCGCCGCCGGCGAGCTGCTGGAGTGGGCGACGGTGCACCAGGTCGCTCGCTACGGCACGCCGCGCGCCCCCGTCGAGGAGGCGCTCGCAGCCGGCCGACCGGCCCTCCTCGAGATCGACCTCCAGGGCGCGCGCCAGGTGCGGCAGACGATGCCCGGCGCCCTGTTCGTCTTCCTGTCGCCGCCCTCCTGGGAGGAGCTCGTGCGCAGGCTCGTAGGGCGCGGCACCGAGAGCGAGGAGGAGCGCGAGCGGCGGCTGGCCACGGCGCGGGTCGAGCTGGAGGCCGAGCGTGAGTTCGACGTCACCATCGTCAATCGCGAAGTTCACGCTGCAGCGGAGGAGTTGGTAACCTTGATGACGCTCGGCGCACCAGGTGTGCATGAGCCCATCGAACCCCGACAGTGAGGCAAGAACGCGTGGCTGCCCCCGAGATCGACGCCCAGGGCGTGACCAACCCCTCGATCGACGACCTGCTGAGCAAGACCGACAGCAAGTATCGACTGGTGCTCTACGGAGCCAAGCGCGCCCGTCAGATCAACGCCTACTACTCCCAGCTGGGAGAGGGACTTCTGGAGTACGTCGGGCCGCTCGTCGAGACGCACGTGCAGGAGAAGCCGCTCTCCATCGCGCTGCGCGAGATCAACGAGGACCTGCTCACCTGCGAGGAGGTCGACCCCGCGGAGCTCGCCGCCGAGGAGGCCGCCCAGCGAGCTGCGACCGCGACGGACCCGTTCGCGGTCGGCGAGTGACGACTGACAGCACCGACAGTGCCGCTCCCCACGCCGGGGAGCGGCACTCCGTCGTTTCAAGCCAGGTCGCCTCCGGCTCGACCTCGGCTCGACCTCGGGTCGTGCTCGGGGTCGCCGGCGGCATCGCGGCCTACAAGTCCGCTGAGCTGCTGCGCAGGTTCACCGAGTCCGGGCACGACGTGACCGTCGTGCCGACCGCGTCGGCGCTGGAGTTCGTGGGTGCTCCGACGTGGGCCGCGCTCTCCGGGAAGGAGATCGCGACCGGGGTCTTCGAGAGCATCACCGAGGTGCCACACGTGCGGCTCGGTCAGCAGGCCGACCTCGTCGTCGTCGCACCGGCGACGGCCAACACGCTCGCGCGCGCGGCCCACGGACTGGCCGACGACCTGCTCACCAACGTGCTGCTCACGGCGCAGTGTCCGGTCGTGTTCGCGCCGGCGATGCACACCGAGATGTGGGAGCACCCGGCGACACGCGACAACGTCGCGACTCTGCGCCAGCGAGGCGCGTTCGTCATCGAGCCGGCTGAGGGCCGGCTGACGGGGAAGGACACCGGCAAGGGCCGGCTGCCCGACCCTGAGGAGATCTTCGCCGTGTGCACCGAGATCCTCGCCCGAGGCGCCGTGACGCCCGACCTGGTCGGACGGCGGGTCGTGGTCAGCGCCGGCGGCACGCGGGAGTATCTCGACCCCGTCCGGTTCCTCGGCAACCGCTCCAGCGGGCTCCAGGGCTACGCGCTCGCGCGCGCGGCCGCCGCCCGCGGTGCCGAGGTGGTTCTCATCGCGGCCAACGTGAGCCTTCCGGACCCCGCGGGGGTCAAGGTGGTCCGCGTCGAGACGACCGCTCAGCTGCGCGACGAGGTCGTGTCGGCCGCGCCCGGGGCCGACGCCGTGGTCATGGCGGCTGCGCCCGCCGACTTCCGGCCCACCGCGGTCAGCGACGCCAAGATCAAGAAGGCGGCCGACGGCTCGGCGCCGACGATCGAGCTCACTCAGAACGCCGACATCCTGCACGAGATCAGCCACCACCGCTCACGGCCCGAGAGCGTCATCGTCGGGTTCGCGGCGGAGACCGGCGACCACACGGGCAGCGTCTTGGAGCTGGCGCGGGCGAAGCTCGCCCGCAAGGGCTGCGACCTCCTGGTCGTCAACGACGTCAGTGGGGGAGCGGTGTTCGGCAGCCCCGACAACGAGGCCGTCATCCTCGCCGCGGACGGTGCGTCCGTCGAGGTGCCGTCGGGCTCCAAAGGCGCTCTGGCCCACGTCATCTGGGACCAGGTCGTTGCCCGAATGTCGACCTGATCGTGTGACAATGAGACGCCGGTCCGTACGGTGGACGGCGTCGTTACCGTTAGACCACAAGAACGCCAGCAGAAACGGGAGAGATCCATCGTGACCGGACGTCTGTTCACCTCTGAGTCGGTGACCGAAGGGCACCCCGACAAGATCGCCGACCAGATCAGCGACACCGTGCTCGACTACCTCCTCGAGCACGACCCGAAGAGCCGCGTCGCGGTCGAGACCCTGCTGACCACCGGCCTCGTCGTCGTGGCCGGCGAGGTCACCACCGACGCCTACGCGCCGGTGGCGCAGCTGGTGCGCCAGAAGGTGCTCGAGATCGGCTACGACTCCTCCGACAAGGGCTTCGACGGCAACTCCTGCGGTGTGCAGGTCGCCATCGGCGCTCAGTCGGCCGACATCGCCCAGGGCGTCGACGACGCCTTCGAGGAGCGCGTCGACCACTCCGGCGACGAGCTCGACAGGCAGGGCGCCGGCGACCAGGGCCTCATGTTCGGCTACGCCTGCGACGACACCCCGGAGCTCTTCCCGCTGCCGATCAAGATCGCCCAGACGCTCGCGGAGCGGCTGACCGAGGTCCGCAAGAACGGCACGCTGCCCTACCTGCGTCCCGACGGCAAGACCCAGGTCACCATCGAGTACGACGAGGAGAACCGCCCCGTACGCATCGACGCGGTCGTGCTCTCGACGCAGCACGCCGAGGACGTCGACCTCGAGGCGACCCTGGCTCCCGACATCAAGAAGCACGTCATCGAGCCGGTGCTGGAGTCCTTCAAGGACAGCGTGCCCTCGGACGGCCTCAAGCTCTACATCAACCCGACCGGTCGCTTCGTCATCGGGGGCCCGATGGGTGACGCCGGTCTGACCGGCCGCAAGATCATCGTCGACACCTACGGCGGCATGGCCCGCCACGGCGGGGGCGCCTTCTCCGGCAAGGACCCGTCGAAGGTCGACCGCTCGGCGGCGTACGCGATGCGCTGGGTGGCCAAGAACATCGTCGCCGCGGGCCTCGCCCGCCGCGCCGAGGTCCAGGTCGCCTACGCGATCGGCAAGGCCGCCCCCGTGGGCGTCTACGTCGAGACGTTCGGCACCGAGACCGCTCCGGTGGAGAAGATCCGCAAGGCCGTGCTCGAGGTCTTCGACCTGCGCCCGGCCGCGATCATCCGCGACCTCGACCTGCTGCGCCCGATCTACGCCAAGACGGCGGCGTACGGCCACTTCGGTCGCGAGCTTCCCGAGTTCACCTGGGAGAGGACCGATCGCGCCGAAGCGCTGCGGACTGCTGTCGGTCTGTGAAATCCTGAGAGGGCCGGGTGGGTGACCACCCGGCCTTCTGCTGTCTTCAGGCCCTGGGCAGCGTTGCGACGCTCCTAGGAGGACGCTCAGGATGGCTCGGCGCAAGTCGATGATGGTGGTGGCGGCGCTCGTCGCCTCGAGCGGGCTGATCGCCCCGGTCGCGGCGCAGGCCAGCGCCGGCCGCGCAGGCTCCGGAGTGAGCGCGCTGCGTGACGATGCCTCGTCCACGCTGACGACGATGCGCGGCGATGGGGGACTGCGGTTCGCCGGCGTGGGGGCCGGCGCGAGGATCGACAACCCGGACGTCGGCCGCGGCACCGGTGTCGAGGCCGCAGCACGGGCCCATCTCAAGCGCTACGGCGGCGCCTTCGGTGCGGACCGCCCCGGCACCACGCTTCATCTCGCACAGACGTCGCACACCGTCAGCGGCCAGGACGTCGTCCGGTTCCAGCAGCGTGTGGACGATGTGCCGGTCCTCGGCGGCCAGGTCGTCCTCTCTCTGCGCTCTGACCGTGAGTTGGCCTCGGTCGGCTCGACGCTCAGCCCGGCCGAGAGCGTCGCCGTTCCTCACGTGACTCAGGCCCAGGCCACCGCTGCGGCCCGGGCGCTCGTCGGGCGCTCGGAGCGGTCCGCGGATCTGCAGGTCTCGTCCGAGGGTCGGTGGGTCTTCGACCCGTCGGTCTTCGGTCAGCCCGCGCCTGACGGCGTGCGGACGGGATGGCGCCTCGAGGTCACAGATGGAGCCGCCGTACGTCGCCTCGTCCTCATCGACGACCAGTCCGGCGCGCCGATCCTCAACCTCGACGAGAACGAGGGGGTGGACCGGGTCGTGTGCGACAACGCCAACGTCCCGCAGGGCGTCGATGTTCCTTGTGCGTCGGGCTTCGCGCGGACGGAGGGGTCCGGCCCCTCCACTGGCGACGTGGAGAGCGCGTTCCAGCTCTCCGGCGCGGTGGCGGACTTCTACTCACAGGTGGCGGGTCTCGACCTGACGGACCTGCTCGGCGTTTCGACTGCAGACGGCAAGAAGCTCGCTTCCACGGTGAACTGGTGCTACACCGGGGACACCTGTCCGATGGACAACGCGTTCTGGGACGGCACCCAGATGTACTACGGCGCCGGGTACGCCGGCGCCGACGACGTGGTCGGCCACGAGATGACCCACGGTGTCATCGACCACTTCTCTCAGCTCTTCTACTTCGGGCAGTCCGGCGCCATCAACGAGTCGCTGGCCGACATCATGGGCGAGATCGTCGACCACCGGAATGTGTCGCCAGGCGACGCTCCGGACGACTGGTCGCTGGGGGAGGACCTCCCGGGCGGTGCGCTGCGAAGCATGTCGGACCCCACCGCGTTCAACCAGCCCGACCGGATGACCAGCTCCTTCTACACCAACGATGTCGCCGATGGCTACGGCGACAACGGTGGGGTTCACACCGACAGTGGCGTCGGCAACAAGACGGCGTACCTCATCTCGCAGGGCGGCTCGTTCAACGGCCAGACGATCACGGGCATCGACGCCGGCGACCCGGAGCTCACGAAGACCGCCACGCTCTACGCCGACGTCCTTGAGAAGCTGAACTCCGGCAGCGACTACGCCGACCTGGCCGCGCGGCTGGACCAGAGCTGTCAGGACCTGGTGACTGCCGGAACCGCCGGATTCACGAGCGACGACTGCGCGGGCGTGCACGCGGCCACCCTGGCCACGGAGCTGCGCACGACGCCGACGTTCGCCTCTCAGCCAGACGATGCTTCGGCGAACAGCTGTCCGGTCGGAACCCAGCAGGTCGTGATGTTCGACAGCGAGAGTGGGAACCGCGGCGCCAAGTTCACTCTTGGCAACAACTGGTCTGACACCGAGTCGCCCTACTACGGCAGCAACGCGACGTCAGACGTGTTGTCATGGTCCAACACGCGCAACTGGAGCGCGGCGGCGACCGCTCCAGCGTCTTCGTCGCTGACGTTTGCAAGCGCGGTGAACCTGCCCGCAGGCCAGCCGTCGTACCTGTGGTTTCAGGGGTGGTACCTGCTCGACTATGACAATTCCGGGTTCTATGACGCCGGCACCGTCGAAGTCAACGGGACGGACGCCGCGACGCTGGCGCCGGTGAACGGACAGCCCGCTTGGATCAACGGCCCCACGAATCGGATCTCCAACCTGTACGGCAATCCTGCCGGCGGGCGGCTGGGCTTCGGTGGCGACAGTCACGGCTGGATCGCCAGTCAGCTGGACCTGTCGAGCTTCGCCGGCCACTCCGTCAGGCCGAGGTTCACCCTGAACAACGACAACTCCTACTCGTTTCCGGGCTGGTTCCTCGACGACATCAGGGTCTACACCTGCTCGACCAGCATGGTCTCCACCACGGCGCCGGTCATCAACGGCCCGGTTCGAGTCGGCTCTCGGCTGACCGCGACCTCCGGAGGCTGGCTGCCGGCCCCTGACGGGCTCAGCTATCAGTGGTTGAAGGACGGAGGCCCGATCTCCGGTGCGGTCACCACGAGCTACACGCCATCCGTTGCGGACGTCGGTCATCGGCTCTCGGTGCGGGTGACCGCCAGTGGATCCGGTCTGTCGTCAGCAGCGAGGACCAGCTCTGCGGCCACGGTCGCACCCGGTGCGATCGTCGCTCCACGGCCTCGGGTGACCGGCACGGCGAAGGTCCGCAAGCTCCTGACGGCAGTCCCGGGGACCTGGAGGCCCTCCGGAGTCACGCTGTCGTACCAGTGGCTGCGGTCCGGCAAGGTGATCAGGGGCGCCACCAAGGCGACGTACAAGCTGACGAAGGCCGACCGCGGCAAGGCGATCGCGGTGCGGGTGACCGGGCACAAGGTCGGCTACAGCACCACGTCGGTGACGTCGGCGCGCACACCCAAGGTGAAGTAACGATCCCGGCGAAGAGCGCCGACTCGGCCCTGTGGAGTGCGGGGAGGTGCCGAGTCGGCGCTGTCCGGAGGCGCTGGTAGAACTGCGCCCATGACCCCCGACGAGCCACCGGCACTCGAGCTGCCGGGTCTCGTCCGCGACAAGGTGGCCGAGGGTCGGGCCAAGGCGAGGGCGACGCGGGAGCGCAAGCAGGCCGAGGCGCAGATCGCCGACCAGTCGCCCGTCGCGCAGCTGTTGCTGGATCTGCAGCCGGCGCACCTGGATCGCACCTTCGACTACGCCGTGCCCGTGAGCATGGCCGAGACGGCGGTGCCGGGGGTCCGGGTGAAGGTGCGGTTCGCCGGGCAGGACGTCGACGGCTTCGTGCTTGCTCGCACCCAGGCGTCGGAGCACGAGGGTCGGCTCACGCCGCTCAGGCGGGTGGTCAGCCCGGAGCCTGTGCTCAGTCCGGCCATCGCGGAGCTCGCGGCTGGCCTGGCGAGCCGCTACGCAGGCACCCGGTCGGACGTGCTCCGCCTGGCGATCCCGTCGCGGCACGCAGCGGCCGAGAAGGAGGCGTCGCGCGCCCCGGGTGCCGCGACGGCGTTTGACCCGTCGGCGGCCATCGCGGCATGGGCGGGCCACGAGCCGGGCGAGGCCTTCCTGCGGCACCTCGCGTCGGGAGGGTCGCCCCGCGGGGCGTGGCACGCCGCCGCCGGCACCGACTGGCCACTGTTGCTGGCACACGCGGTGGCGGCGGTGCGCGCGAGCGATCGTGGCGCCGTGGTGTGCGTCCCCGATGGCAAGGACGTCGCGCGCCTCTCGGCAGCGCTCGACGCGGTGCTCGGGGAGGGACAGCACGTCACGCTGACGGCCGACAGCGGACCGGCCGCGCGCTACCGGGCCTTTCTGGCCGTCCGACGCGGCACGGTCCGTGTGGCGGTCGGCACCCGCGCAGCCGCGTTCGCGCCGGTGCAGGACCTGGGACTCGTCGCGGTCTGGGACGACGGCGACGACCTGCTTGCCGAGCCGCGGGCGCCGTACCCGCATGTTCGCGAGACCCTCCTTCTCCGTGCCGAGCAGGAAGGCGCCGGAGCACTCGTCGGGGGCTTCGCTCGCACTGTCGAGGCCGACCAGCTGCTGCGCTCCGGATGGGCCCAGGAGATCGCCCCGATGCGCGCCTTGGCGCGTGAGCGTGTGCGCGTCAGCATCACGGGGGCGAGCGACATCGAGCTCGACAGGGACCCGCTCGCGCGGGTCTCCCGGGTGCCGCGGGAGGTCTACGAGACCGTGCGGGCCGCCCTCGACGAAGGTCCTGTGCTTGTGCAGACACCCCGGCGGGGCTATGCGGCCGCGCTCGCCTGTGAGCGGTGTCGGACGCCCGCGCGCTGCGCCGTCTGCAGTGGTCCGCTGCGGCTCACCGGCGCCACGACACCTCCGGCTTGCGGTTGGTGCGCCGCCGAGGCGTCGCACTGGGCGTGTCCGTTGTGCGAGCACCGCGGTCTGCGAGCGCCGGTGCTGGGCCACGCCCGCACGGCCGAGGAGCTCGGACGAGCCTTTCCGGGGATCCGGGTCGTCACCTCCGGCGGTGAACGCGTGCTCTCGTCGGCCCCCGCCGGACGAGTCATCGTCGTGGCGACGCCCGGGGCCGAGCCTGTCGCCGCGCCGGGCTACGCCGCCGTCGTGCTTCTCGACACGTGGCTGCTGCTGGGTCGGCCCGACCTGCGCACCGACGAGGAGGCGCTGCGTCGCTGGAGCAACGCGGTCGCTCTGGTCGCCCCCGGTGGCCGTGCGGTCGCCGTCGGGGATCCAGCCCATCCCGCACTGCAGGCGCTTGTCCGGTGGGACCAGCGAGGGTTCGCCCGGCGCGAGGCCGCCCAGCGCGCAGAGGCACATCTGCCGCCCGCCGCGCGGCTCGCCACGCTCAGCGGCGACCCTGGAGCCCTCGACGATGCGCTGACCCTTCTCACGGCCCCTGCCGGCGCCGAAGTCCTCGGGCCGGTGCCGACAGGCGAGGAGCAGTGGCGGGTCGTCGTCCGTGTCCCGCGCGCCGAAGGGGCCGCCCTCTCCAGCGCACTCCTCGAGCTCCAGCGTGTGCGTGCCGCCCGCAAGCTCGACCCTGTGCGGGTGCAGGTCGATCCGGTCAGCCTGTGAGACACGTTGCTAGCGACATGGTCCGTGCATCCGCGGGGCACGCGAGCCTCATTCGTCGAGCGGATCCCAGCCCGACTGCCCATCGTCGGAGAGTGGTCCGTCGGTCTTGATGAGG